>DSBX01000181.1 GCA_011049385.1 Caldifarciminota bacterium
CTGGAGGCATATGGCGCTTCCCATGCCCTGCAGGAGATGCTGACAATCAAGTCCGACGATGTCGAGGGTCGAAGCGCGCTCTACGAGGCACTGATCAGGGGTAAGAACCCGCCGCGACCCAAGCCGCCGGCGTCTTTCTCGGTCCTGGTCAAGGAACTGCAGGGCTTGGGCTTGGAGCTTCTGCCCGAGCGAGGGGAGGTGGTTGAATGATCTCAGACCGCGATTTCCATGACTTCGATGCGCTTCGGCTGAGGATCGCCTCTTCGGAGACGATCCGGGGTTGGTCGAGCGGGGAGGTCGTCAAGCCGGAGACCATCAACTACCGAACCCAGAAGCCGGAGCGGGACGGGTTGTTCTGCGAGCGCATCTTCGGGCCGGTCAAGGACTACGAGTGCAACTGCGGCAAGTACAAGAAGATTCGCTACAAGGGCATCCAGTGCGACAGGTGCGGGGTTGAGGTTACAACCTCGGCCGTGCGTCGGCAACGGATGGGGCACATTGACCTGGTTGTGCCGGTGGCCCACACGCTGTTCTATCAGGTTCCGCCGTCCAAGGTCGGGCTCATGCTGGCCCTGTCCATCAACCAGGTTGAGACCATTCTCAACTACGAGGCCTACGTTGTCATCGAAGCCGGCGAGTCCAACTACAAGCCACACGAACTACTGACCGAGGAGGAGTACCGGGCGAACGCGGACCGGTACAGGGGATTCCAGGCCGCTTCTGGTGCACCCGCGCTCAAGACCCTGCTCAGCCGGATCGAGCTTGATGATCTCGCCGCAGAACTGCGAGCGAGGATCAAACATGAAACCTCACGGCGTTTCGACCTGCTTCGGCGACTGCGGGTTGTGGAGGCTTTTCGGACCTCTGGTGCTCGGCCCGAGTGGATGATGCTCGAGGTGTTGCCGGTGATACCGCCTGACCTGCGGCCGCTGGTGCCGCTGGAGGGCGGTCGGTATGCGACGTCAGACTTGAACGATCTCTACAAGCGGGTGATCGTCCGCAACAATCGGCTCAAGCACCTGATGTCGATCAAGACCCCGGAGATCATCCTCAAGAACGAGAAGCGGATGCTCCAGGACGCGGTGGATACGCTGTTCTCCAACGAGACCCGCCCTCGGCCGGTGCGCGGTCGTGGCAACCGTCCACTTAAGTCGCTGTGCGAGGCCCTGCGTGGCAAGCAGGGCAGGTTCCGTCGCAATCTTCTGGGCAAGCGGGTGGACTACTCGGGACGTTCGGTCATCGTCGTCAACCCGGCGCTCAAACTGCACCAGTGCAGTCTGCCCAAGGAGATGGCACTGGAGCTGTTCAAGCCGGTGATTCTGCGACAGCTTGAGGAACGTCGGTTGGCGGACAGCGAGCGCGGGGCGAAGACGATGTACCGCAAGGAAGCACCCGAGGTCTGGGAGGTCCTGGAGGCGGTAACCAGCGAGCACCCGGTGCTGCTGAACCGCGCGCCCACGCTGCACCGCGTTTCAGTGGAGGCGTTCTTCCCGATTCTCGCCGAACAGCGTGCGATAGGCATCCATCCTCTGGTCTGCCCGCCGTTCAACGCCGACTTCGACGGCGATACGATGTCGGTGCATGTGCCACTGACGCCCGAGGCCATACTGGAGTCGGCGGTGCTGATGCTCTCATCGCACAACATCCTTTCGCCGGCACACGGACGACCGTTGATGATGCCCTCGCAGGACATCGTTGCCGGTATCTACTACATGACCAAGCCCAGGCCGAGCCTGGGCAAGGCGGAGCCCCATTTCGATGACTTCGGCACCGTGCATTCGGCCTACGAACTCGGCGAACTCGACCTGCACGCACCGGTCTTCTTCCATCATGAGGGTGTGACACACGAAACCACGGTCGGCCGGGTGTTGCTCAACGAGGTGTTGCCCGCCGGGCTCCGCTTCGTGAATCACCTGGTGGCAAAGGGAGAGTTGGCGGCGATTATTGACCGCGCGGCCCGGAAGTTCGGGCTGGATGTTACGGCCCGCCTGCTCGATGATATCAAGGACCTTGGTTTTGAGATGGCGACGAGGTCGGGGCTCAGCATCGGCATGGACGATGTTGTCGTGCCGGCAGAGAAGGACGTAATCCTCGACCGGAGCGAGAAGCAGTTGCGCAAGGTCCATCGGGCCTACGAACGTGGGTTGATGTCCGATTCCGAGAAATACAACCTTGTGGTGAATATCTGGACATTGGCGACGGCCGAGGTTGAGGAAGCGCTGTTTGACCGGCTTTCCCACGACCAGGAGGGCTTCAACCCCATCTATATGCTGATTGACTCGGGGGCACGTGGGTCGCGGACTCAAGCCGCCCAGATCGGCGGCATGCGTGGGTTGATGGCCAAGCCCCAGCGGCGGTCGGTCGGCGAAGAGGTCATAGAGACACCGATTAAGAGCTCATTCCGGGACGGGCTTTCGGTCTGGGAGTACTTCATCTCGACACATGGTGCGCGTAAGGGTTTGACCGACACCGCGCTCAAGACCGCCGAAGCAGGCTATCTGACCCGTCGGCTGGTTGACGTGGCGCAGGATGTCGTTATCACAATCGAGGACTGCGGCACGATTCTTGGCCAGGAAGTGACGGCGCTGCGCGAAGGTGGAGATATCGTCGAACCGCTGGGGGAAAGAATCGCCGGCTGTTTCGCCGTGGACGATGTGACCAACCCGGTGTCGGGCGAGGTCATTGTTGCCGCGAGCGAGGAGATAAGCGACGAAGCCGCCCAGGAAATCGAGGACTACGGGATTGAAATGGTCCGTGTGCGTTCGGTGTTGACTTGCGAAGCACCGTACGGCTTGTGCCAGAAGTGCTACGGTCGGAACCTGGCCGCGGGTCGGCTGGTGGAGATCGGTGAGGCGGTTGGTGTCGTCGCGGCCCAGTCAATCGGCGAACCGGGCACGCAGCTCACCCTCAAGACCTTTCACATTGGCGGTATAGCTCAGCGCGCGGCCGAACAGACCAAGGCTACGGCGCGGTTTGCGGGTGCGGTCAAGTTCGAGAATCTGAAGACCGCGGTCCGGAGTGACGGTGAGGCTGTTGCCCTGGATCCGGGCCGGCTGGTGCTGTCGGCGCCCGACCGGGCGGTGCCGTTCAGCGTGCCCAGTGGTGCCGTGGTCAAAGTGAAGGACGGCCAGGAGATTGCCGATGGCGACGTGCTCTTCGAGTGGGAACCCTATTCGATATCGATTATGGCTCGCGCCGCCGGCAAGGTTGTCTACCATGACATTGAAGTCGGCATCACGTTGCGTGAGGATATTGACGAGCGAACCGAGCGTATGCAGAGGATCATCACCAACGACCGGAGCCGCAAGCGACACCCTCGGATTGCAGTGGTCAGCAAGACAGGCAAGGAGCTGGAGGTTCATGCCCTGCCGGCCGGCGCATACCTGATTGCCGATGACAAGCAGGAGGTCCTGCCGGGTGACGGTGTTGCCCGTCTGTTGCGCGAGATGGGTCGCACACGGGATATCACCGGTGGTCTTCCCAAGGTCGCCGAGTTGTTCGAGGCCAAGAAGGTCAAGGAACCGGCAATCATCTCCGAAATTGACGGCAGCGTTGAAGTCAGTCCGCCCAAGGAGGGCATCCGGCTGGTCCAGGTGACATCAGATGGCGGTTCGGCGAAGGAGTACCAGGTTCCCTACGGCCGCTACCTGCTGGTGGCAACCGGCGATACCGTCCGGGCCGGCGACAAACTGTGCGAAGGTTCGGTTGACCCTCATGATGTGCTCAAGGTCAAGGGTTGGTTGTCGGTGCAGGAGTTCCTTACCAACCAGATCCAGTCGGTCTACCGCCTGCAGAAGGTCAAGATCAACGACAAGCACATCTCGGTCATCGTCCGCCAGATGTTGCGCAAGGTCAAGGTGATTGACGCCGGCGATTCGAGCTTCATCGAGGGAGAAATCGTGGAGCGCCGCCGGCTGTATGACGAGAACCAGCATCTGGCGATGGAGAACTTGCGCCCGGCCGGGTTCCAGCCGATACTGCTGGGGATTACGCGCGCCGCGCTGCTGACCGAGAGTTTCCTGTCCGCGGCATCGTTCCAGGAGACGACCCGGGTGTTGTCCGAGGCGGCGATTGCCGGGCGGCTGGATCGGCTGCGCGGTCTGAAGGAGAACGTCATTGTCGGGCGGTTGGTGCCGGCCGGCACCGGTTTCCGTGATTTCAGCAGGCTCCGCTTGGTTGCGGATGAGCCTGAGCGCGGCGGCCCGGATGGAGAACCTGCGGAAGTAACAGAAGAAGAAAACCAGGAGGCTGTTAAGAATGCCAACGATTAACCAACTCGTGCGCCGGCCGCGCAAGCAGACCCGGCGCAAGTCGAAGACCCCGGCGCTCAAGGGAAACCCCCAGAAGCGCGGGGTTTGCACGCGGGTCTACACCGTGACCCCGAAGAAACCCAACTCCGCCCTGCGCAAGGTCGCCAAGGTGCGTCTGACCTCCGGTTTCGAGGTCACCGCCTACATTCCCGGTGAGGGCCACAACCTGCAGGAGCACTCGATGGTGCTGGTGCGGGGCGGTCGTGTCAAGGATCTGCCGGGCGTGCGCTACCACATCGTCCGGGGCGTGCTCGACACCGCAGGCGTCGAGTCGCGGCGTCGTGGTCGGAGCCTTTACGGCGCGAAGCGGCCCAAGTTCGCGGCCAAGTAGGAGCAGGGATGGCGAGGAGACGTGCGATTCAGCCGCGGGTGCCTGCGCCCGACCCCCGCTACAACTCGGTGTTCGTCGCCAAGTTCATCAACAACCTCATGTGGGACGGCAAGAAGGCCACTGCCCAGCGAGTCTTCTATACGGCGATGGATGTTATCCAGGAGAAGCTCAAGGAAGACGGCCATGCGGTTTTCGAGAAGGCGATTGCCAATGTCAAACCCGTGCTCGAAGTCCGGCCCCGTCGGGTCGGCGGCGCTACCTATCAGATTCCGATGGAAGTCCGACCGCGGCGTCGTGACGCGCTGGTGATGAAGTGGCTCATCACCGCGGCCCGCGCCCGCAGTGAGTACACGATGGCCGAGCGACTGGCCAATGAGCTGGTTGACGCCAGCCGCAACCAGGGCACGGCGATCAAGAAGCGGGAGGATACGCACAAGATGGCCGAGGCCAACCGGGCCTTCGCCCACTACCGCTGGTAGCGATAGAGCAACAGCCAACTGGTTCTCGATCGGCCGCCCGACAAGGGCGGCCGGTGGTTTCTGGTGGATGAGCTTCAGGTGTCGGTTAGCGCAGGGCGATGAAGGCAACGTTGCGGCCGTTTGCGTGGTCACGGCGGTGCGAGAAGCAGGTTGCCGGGTTCTCGCGCGTGCAGAGCTGGAGACCGGATGATTCGTGCAGGCCCAGGGCGAGCAGTTGTCCGCGAACCGCGGCGCGCAGATCGAGCCGGAAACTGCCCGGTGTCGGGCTGGGTCGGACCGCGCAGTCCAGGTCCTCGAACCGTTCCGCCACCTCCGGGCCGACCTCGTAGCAGTCATGGCAGATGCAGGGTCCGAGCGCGAAGCGGAGACGTCGAGGGCTGACTTCCAGCCGGGCGGAGAGTGCGCGGGCCAGGCCGGGTGCGATGCCGGCCGCGGTTCCGCGCCAGCCGCAGTGGGCGAGCCCGACGCTGCGTAGTCCAGCATCCCAGAAGTAGGCCGGCAGGCAGTCGGCGACCTTGATGCCGAGTCCTACGCCCGGAATCATCGTCATCAGGGCGTCACCCTCGACCGCATCGCTGACGAACTCGGAATCCGAAACCTCGACAACGGTATCGGAGTGGACCTGGCGCAGGGTAACCAGAGCCCTAAGTCTCTGGGCCTCGCGGATGGCGGCATTCGGGAAGGGGGACAGGCAGGCGTCACCGCCAGTGTCTGCCGGGTCACCGGTGCGGATAGAAAACCCGACGAGAGGTCCGGGGCCGGTGTCGAGGAGGAAGCACTTCACCGGTCCGACGGTCTCCGGCCGCCAGCGGTTCGGGCCCCGGGTCATGCCTGGTCCGGGCCGTTGCTGGTACGGAGGTCGCGGACGATGATCCCGGCTTCAAAGCCGGGTTTCGGGTTGCGGTCAACCGAGAAGCAGATATCGAGAGAGCCCGGACGTCCGGGCTCGAGGTCGGGCAGGTTGCTGCTCCGTCCCCAGGCGATTGCCGGCAGGCTACCGTCCCCGGACCGGACTCGGAACTTGAGATGGTTGTTGCCCACGCGCCGGGGAATGCCCATGACCTCCAGCCCGAACGCAGCGAAGAGGGGTTCCTTGTTGCCCGGGCCGAATGGCTCGAGCCGGCGCAGGAATTCGGTCAAGTCGGGTTCTAGTTCTTTCGGGTTGAGCACCGCGTCAATGTCGAGGGTGGGTCGAAAGAGCTCTTCGGGCAGGGTTTCGGCTCGCTTGTTGAGGGCGTCGGCGAACTGCGGGATACGGTCGGCCGCGATCGAGAGCCCACCGGCCTGGCGGTGTCCGCCGAAGGCGAGCAGTTGCCCGGCACAGCCCGCCAGCGCTTCGTACAGGTCGAAGCCGGGTATCGAACGTCCAGAGCCCTTGCCGATGCCATCCCGGACGCCGATGACAAAGGCCGGACGATAGTAGCGTTCGGCAAGCCGTGATGCAACGAGCCCCAGAACACCGGCCGGCCATTCCGTGTCTGCGGCGACAAGCACCCGGCGACCGTCCGTGGCCAGTTCTTCGACCCGGGCGATGGCGGCATCCAGAACCCTGGACTCGATCCGGCGGCGTTCGCGATTGTTCTGTTCAAGCCGGTCGGCGAGCCGGTCAGCCTCGGCCGGGTCATTGGTGAGCAGCAGTCGGACTCCGGTACGGGCATGGTCCACACGGCCGGCGGCGTTGAGCCGGGGCGCGATGATGAACCCGACATCGCGGTCGGATAGGGGACGGTTGGCGATGCCGGTCCGGGTGAGAAGAGCCTTGAGTCCCAGGCGCCGGGTATTGCGGATGGCATTGACCCCGAGCCGTGCGAGGATGCGGTTCTCGTCGAGCATAGGCACGACATCGGCAATCGTACCCAGCCCGACCAGGTCGAGCAAATCGGTCAGTTCCGTCCGCTCGCGACCGAGGGCGGCGAGGATGCTCCAGGCGAGCTTGAACGCGACCCCGACACCGGCGAGTTCGCGAAACGGGTAGGCGGAATCGGGGCGTTTCGGGTTTACCACCGCCAGTGCCTCCGGGAGTTGAGCTGGCGGTTCGTGATGGTCGGTGATGACAACGGCGATACCCGCACTGCGGGCGGCAAGGACGACATCGTGGTCGGAGGAGCCGCAGTCAACGGTCAACAGCAGGGTTGCGCCGAGCTCACGACAGAAGCTGATAGAGTTAGGCGCGAGGCCGTAGCCTTCGGTTTCGCGGTGGGGGAGGTAGTAGCCGACCCGCCCCCCCAGCCGTTCGAGGCAGGTGACGAGTAGGGCGGTGGCGCTGATGCCGTCAACATCATAGTCACCGTGGATGCAGACGGCCTCGTTGCGTTCGAGTGCGGCGATGACCCGGTCGGTCGCAACGGAGATGTCGGGCAGAGAATCGGGCCGGTGCAAACGGCCGGGTGAGGGGTCGAGGAATGCCGTAACTTCGTCCGTGGTGATGAACCCCCGGGCTGTGAGCAGTTGCCCGGCAATCGGCGGCAGGCCGAGCGTCCGGGCGAGCGAGGCGGCCTCGGCCGGTGCCGGGCCTGGCATGTTCCAGTGACGGGCTGGCAGGATTGCAGACACGCGGCTAAAATGCTGGCGCGACCGGCGGCGAAGTCAAGGAATCCTGTTCTTGACTCGTTCCAGCACAGCCGCGGCCTCGGTGTGGTGCGGGGCGATTCTCACCGCCTGTTGCAGCGCATCGCGGGCCGCGGCCATCGAGTCCTGCGAGATGTGGACAAGGCCAAGCAAGTACCAGGACTCGGGGTTGTCCGGGTCGGCGGTGATGGCGGCACGATACTCGGCCGCGGCAAGGCCGAAGTCGCGTCGCGCGATGGCGAGGCGGCCGGCGGCAAGGTGTTGGAGCGGCCGCGAGCGCGGGTCAGCGGTGGTGCGCCGCACTAGTTCCCGGTAGTGCCCGGAAGCCTCTTCGGCGCGGTTCGAACCGGCGAGCAGGATGATGAGGCTGTAGCGGGCCGAGGGGTTTGCCGGGTCGGCTTCCAGCGCCCGGCGGAACGCCTGCTCGGCCGGCCCGGCCTTGCGGTCTGCGAGCAGGATGTTGCCCCACTGGGTCCAGCCCTGGGCCGAGTAGGCGGCTCGGTCGACCGGGATCAGCAAGGAGGCGGTGAAGACAACAGCGGCAACCGCGGCCGCGGTCGTGAGCCGGCCGAAGCGACGCTCGCGGACGAACCCGGCGAGACGCATTGAGGCGAACCCGGCGAAGACCAGCAGGAAGGGCAGGACCGGAGCGCGCAGGCGCGAGAGTACGTAGAAGGCCAGCGCCGAAACAAGATGCACGGCTACGAACAGGTAGGCGGGCCAGGCCCGGCTTCGGGATGGCCAGGCGAGGACCATCCCGGCCACGCCCAGCCCGGCTATGATGCCGAACCCGAGCAGGAGGGTCAGGTGGAGCACCAGCGAGCGACTGCGGGCGGTTTCCGGGTAGTAGTTGCCGGGGACCTCGTGGTCGGACCAGAACAGCAGGAACTTGCGGGCGGCAAGCTTGAGCGCGTCGCCGGGGTTCGATGCCAGCCAACGCAGGCCGCGGCCGAACCAGTGGCCGGAGGCCCGGGACCAAGAGACTTCCCGGCCGTCAACGATTCGCCCGGTTTGTTTGAGCCGGTCGTGGGAGAACCCGGCGGTCTCTTCGAGTTCGGGTGCGGGCTGCCAGGTTCCGTCGGCGGCCGGGTTGTTGCCGTAGTAGAAGTTGAGACCGGCGTGAGCGGTGAACAGCACCGGGTCGCGGGCGACGATGAGGTTGCGAACTGGGACCGTGGCGATGACCGCGAGCGCGACCCCGGCGAAGGCCGCAAGCGGTCGAAACCGGACCTCCTGCCGGGTGAGGATGATGAGCCCGAGAGGCAGGAGGAGCAGGAACTCGGGCCGGCAGATGACAAGCAGGCCGAAGGCGGTGCCTGCCCCGGGCCAGCGCCACCATCGTGCCGGCCCTGCCACCCAGAGCCAGGTCACCAGCAGGCTCAGGAACACCGTGACTTCGACGTAGAGCAGGGTGCCGGTATAGAAGATGAGGATGCCGCAGAGCGCGAAGCCGAAGGCGGCAACCGTCGCGGCGGCGCGGTTCAGCATCCTGCGGGCGGCGGCGTAGAGCAGGAGGCAGGAACCGGTTGCGAGCAGGGTCTGGAGCATCTGGACCGCGAAGAGCGAGCGGGCGAAAGCCGCGTAGGCGCCGGCGAGCAGGTACGGGTAGAGCGGGCGGAGGAAGAACACCTCGGTGCCGATGAGGCTGTGTTCGAGGATATCAAGTGCCTGGAGGTGGTAGTACCAGGCGTCAATCATCTGCGGGCTGACGGTTGAAAATGGCGTGCCGCGCATCTCGACGACGAACCAGAGCCGCAACAGCAGGGTCAGTCCGGCCGCGAGCACCGGGAGCAATAGCGCGGGCGGCTGGTCGCGCGCTGTTCTGTGTCTCGTCTTACCCTGCCGAGTCCGGATGCCGGGTTTCCTTTCTGCTTGTGTCTGCATCGTTCGAGCCGTTAGAAGGCGGACCTGTAAGCCGGGTTCTGTCCGCGCTGAGCGCGGGGCGGTCATTTATCTGGACCGGCAGTTGCCCGCCGGCCTCAAGCGACCTACCCGGGAGCACTCGGACCGGGCCGGTCCGGCAACGTCCGAAGACGATGCGGCTCCCATGCTTGGTCTTGCACCGGGCAGGGTTTGCCCGACCCGACCGTCACCGGTCGGGCCAGTGCGCTCTTGCCGCACTATTTCACCCTTACCCCGGCGGCCATCGGCCGCCGGAAGCCCGGGTCGGTGACTCCGGGGAGGATAGGAGGATGCGTCATCCTCGGTTTCCTCCCGGCCGCAAAGCGGCCGGCTTTCCCGCGCACAGCGCGGGAGGCGGTATCGTTTCTGTGGCACTTTCCGTCCGGAATCGGTTGCCCGACCCCGGCCTCGCTCTTCACGAGTGCCGTGCCCTTCGGTGCCCGGACTTTCCTCTGCCGCACGACTGCGACAGCGACCGCCCGGTCCGCCTTCTTAACCGAAGTGTAGCCCGGGACCGGCGCCGAAGCAAGCCCGGCCGGGCTTGACCGGCGGAGCCTCCGGGTTAGGCTATCTGCCTGTGAAATCGAGAATCGTCCTTGCCATCGGCGGTAACTCGCTGATACGCTCCAAAGAGCGAAGTTCCTTCGCGGCCCAACTCGAGACGGTGCGCGAGACCTGTCGCCACATCGCGGAGCTGGTCCGGGCCGGCAGCGAAGTCGTCGTTACCCACGGCAACGGCCCGCAGGTCGGGTTGCTACTCATCCGCTCGCACCTGTCCCGCACCCGCCTGCCCGAGGTGCCGCTGGACGCCTGCAACGCGATGACCCAGGCCGAGATCGGCTACATGATCCAGCAGAGCCTCGACAACGAGCTGGCCGGGCTCGGGCTGGCGCGTCGGGCGGTGACGGTCGTGACCCGGGTGGTGGTCTCGGCCGATGACCCTGCCTTCGGTGCACCGTCCAAACCGGTTGGGCCCTTCTACACCAAGGCCGAGGCCGCGGGCCTGCAGAAGGATCTGGGCTGGGCGATGCGCGAGGACGCCGGCCGCGGCTTTCGGCGGTTGGTGCCGTCGCCCGAGCCGGGGGAGATTGTCGAGGTTGCCGAAATCGAGTGCCTGCTCGGGCAGGGGTCGGTGGTCGTCGCCTGCGGCGGGGGCGGCATCCCGGTCCTGCGGCGGGACGGGCGGTTCGAGGGCGTGGCCGCGGTGATTGACAAGGACTCGGTTTCGAGCCTGCTGGCGGCCCGGCTTCAGGCCCAGGAGCTCATCATCTCGACTGCGGTCGAGCAGGTCTATGTCGGGTTCGGCGGGCCAAACCAGCGCGCGCTCGGTGACGTCAAAGCCCGTGAGATGCGTGAGTACCTTGCGGCCGGTGAGTTCCCGGAGGGCAGTATGGGCCCGAAGGTCAGGGCCGCGCTGGTTTTGTTGGACGCAGTCGGCGGGCGGGTCATCATCACCGACCCCGAGCACATAACCGAGGCCCGGGACGGCCGGGCTGGAACACGGATAACGGCGTGATTCGTGGATTGTCACTGCTCCTGTTCACCGGGCTCGCCGTGGCCGCGCCCAACATGAACCTGATTCCGATGGATATGGCCCAGACCGACCACCTCAAGGCCTACGGCATTGTCCACCGGTTTCTCCAGCGCGGGGGCGAGGCCGAGTGGCTCCTCAACTACCGGAGCGGGTCGTTTCTTGTTCCCGGCGACGAACAGGTGCTCAAGGATTGCCGGATGCACGGGGTGACGGTCCAGTTCCTGGGCCCGGCCGAGCTGGCCGCGGTGCGGGCGACAATCGAGGAGGGGAACATGGACGCGGTCCGGCTCGAGCGGGCGACGAAACTGGCGGTCTACGCTCCGCCGACTGCGGACCCGTGGGACGATGCGGTCCGGCTGGCGCTGGACTACGCCGGCATCGAGTACGACCTGCTCTGGAACGAGGAGGCGCTGGCCGGCGAGTTCGCCCGGTATGACTGGTTGCACCTGCACCACGAGGACTTCACCGGCCAGTACGGCAAGTTCTACGCGGCCTACCGCAATGCCGACTGGTACCGCCAGACGGTGGCGACGTATGAGGCGATGGCCTGGCGGCTGGGGTTCGACAAGGTCAGCCGGATGAAGCTGGCGGTGGTCGGGGCAATCCGGGAGTTCATCGCCGGCGGCGGGATGGTGTTCGCGATGTGCTCGGCGACAGACACGCCGGACATCGCCTGGGCCGCTCGCAACACCGATATCTGCGCCGCGGTCTTCGACGGCGACCCGGTGGCTCCGGACTACGCGAGCAAGCTCGACTACAAAGGTTGCCTGGCGTTCGAGAATTTCACCGTCATCACCGACCCGATGGTCTACGAGCATTCTGACATCGACACCTACCAGGAAGCGATCGCCCGCGGCCCGGACGTCTACATTACGCTGTTCGACTTCTCGGCCAAGTTCGACCCGGTGCCGACGATGCTCGTCCAGAACCACGTCGGGCTGGTGCCCGAGTTCCTGGGTCAGAACGTCGGGTTCCGGCGCGACCGGCTGAAGTCGGACGTGCTGGTGCTGGGTGAAGTTCGGAACACCGAGCAGGTCAAGTACATCCATGGCAAGTTCGGCGACGGCACCTGGACATTCCTCGGTGGCCACGACCCGGAAGACTACGCGCACCGGGTCGGCGACCCGCCGACGGACCTGTCATTGCACAGGAACTCACCCGGCTACCGGCTGATTCTCAATAACGTGCTGTTCCCGGCGGCGGAGAAGAAGAAGCTCCGCACCTGACATGTGCCTGGCGATTCCGGTCCGGATCACACGTCTTGACGGCGATACCGCGGTCGGTGAGGTCGGCGGGGTGGAGCGCGAGGTTTCGGTGATGATGACGCCGGGCGTGAAGACCGGCGACTACGTCATCGTCCACGCCGGCTTTGCAATCCAGGTCGTTGACCGCAAGGAAGCCGAGGAGAACCTCAAGGTCTTCGCCGAGATGGCCCGCCGGACCGACGGTGCCCGCCGGCGAGCCGGCAGGCACCGTCCCGACTGACGGGCTACTCCCGCACAGACTCCAGCACCAACTCGATGACCAGGTCCTGCTCGGTGTCGGCCAGGCTCGGTCGGATCGGCAGGTTGAGGATTTCGCGCGCGGCCCGCTCGGCGTTGCGGAAGGTCAGGCCGGCCCGGGCCAGGACCGGCTCGCGGTGGACCGGGGTCGGGTAGTAGCAGGCGGTCTCGACGCCGCGTTCGGCAAGGAAGGCCCGCAACCGATCGCGCTCCGGGGTCAGGATTGCGTACTGATGCCGGCAGGAATCACAGCCGGGTGCGGGCTGGAGCACGGTGACAACACCGTCGAAGGCCGCATCGTAGCGGGCGGCGAGTGCGCGGCGGCGGGCGGTGTCCGCGGCCAGTCCGGGCAATGCCCGGCGCAGGAACGCGGCCTGGATTTCATCGAGCCGGGAGTTCCAGCCCCAGCGGACGTGCCGGCCGGAGTCGTCACGGCCGTGGCGGCGCAACTGCGCAAGCCGCTCGGCCGCGGCCGGGTTCGGCGTTACGACCGCGCCCGCGTCCCCGAGCGCGGCGAGGTTCTTGGTCGGATAGAAGCTGAAGCTTGCGGCCGCGCCGAACGAGCCGAGCGGTCGGTCCTGCCAGGTCGAGCCGAGCGCCTGGGCCGCGTCCTCGAAGAGCAGCAGGTCCCGCTCCCGGCAGAGCGCGAGGAAGCGGTCGAGGTTCCCGCAGTGGCCGAAGAGGTGGACGAGGACGACCGCTCTTGTTCGCGGCGTGACCGCGGCCGCGCAGGCGTCCGGGTCGAGGCAGAGCGTGGCCGGGGCAACGTCGGCGAGGACCGGCACCGCGCCGGTCCGGACGATGGCCTCGACGGTGGCGATGTAGGTGAACGGGGTGGTGATGACCTCATCGCCGGGCCCGATACCCAGCGCTTCGAGGCCGAGGATGATGGCGTCGGTCCCGCTCTTGACGCCGAACGCGTGTTCGACCCCGACCAGCCGGGCCAGCTCACGTTCGAACCCGGCCAGTTCCGGGCCGAACACGAACCGGCCGGAGGCCAGCACCCGGCGCAGGTCGGCACAGCGGTCATCGGCCCGGCCATCGGCTATCCGGGCGACGTCGTAGAACGGAATGCGGCTCGACAACTCGGGTGATGATACCGGAAGCGGTCAAGTCTGCAAGGGGTCGTTGGAAGGGTGCGGATTCCTGCGCTACTATTGGGTATGAAC
>DSBX01000228.1 GCA_011049385.1 Caldifarciminota bacterium
ACCCGGTGCTCTACGCCGGAACCTGGCCGGCGGCGGCCGGAACCTGGACCGGCACCGGCCGGCGCGACGGCGCGACGGTGGTGGATGTCGTCATCAACCCGGTGCGCTGGAACGCCGGCGGCGGCCGGCTCGAATTTGCGGGCCGGGTACGCATCCTTGTCGACTATGAACCACAGGCACGAATCCGGTCGCAGGCCGGGGACGACTTCGAATACGTCATCGTCACCGCGGCCCGGTTCGACACCATCTTCCAGCGCCTCGCCGACTGGAAGACGCAGAAGGGTGTGCCCGCGGTCGTCCGCGATATCGCCTGGATAACGGCGAGCTACCCGGGCCGGGACGACGCCGAACGCCTGCGTAACTACGCCAAGACCCTGCCCGACTCCGGCGCCAGGTTCCTGCTTCTCGGCGGCGACGTCCAGTTCGTGCCCCACCGCCTTGCCTTCGCGATGGTCAGCGACGGCAACATCCACGACCGCGAGGACTCCCTGCCCTGCGATCTCTACTTCGCCGACCTCGACGGCGACTGGGACGCGAACGGCAACAACATCTTCGGCGAGGTCGCGGACTCGGTGGACCTCTACCCGGACATCCACGTCGGCCGGGCGCCGGTCAACAACATCGCCCAGGCGCAGGCCTTCGTCAACAAGGTTATCGAGTACGAACGCGCGCCCGCGGCGCCGGACCAGGACAAGGTGCTGTTCTTCGCCGAAGTGCTCTGGAATGACCCCTATACCGACGGCGGCCGGCACAAGGACCGGCTCGAAGCCCAGTCCTTCGCCGACGGCCACCGGGTGACCAAGAAGTACCAGCGACTGGGCAACCTCAGCCGGACGAGCGTGATGGCCGCGATGCGCGAGGGCCAGAACGCGATGAACCACGACGGGCACGGCTGGATTGACGTGATGAGCTGCGGCCCCTGGCCTTACCTGAAGACGGTGGACGCCGACACCATCACCAACGCCTACCGCGGGATACTGTACTCCATCGGCTGCTGGACGACCGCCTTCGATTACACCAGCATCGGCGAAGCGTTCGTCGTCAATCCCAATGGCGGCAGTGTCGCGACCATCGGCCACTCCTCTTACGGCTGGGGTTCACCCGGCAACCCCGGCTTCGGCTACTCGGACAAGTTCGACGACCGGTTCTGGCTCGAGCTCGTCAACCGCAACAACAACCGTCTCGGCGCCGCGCTCGACGACGCCCGCGCCCATTTCGTTCCCTTCTCACGCCAGGAGAACGTCTACCGCTGGCACCAGTACCAGCTCAACCTGATGGGCTGTCCCGAGATGCCGGCCTGGACCGCCCTGCCCGGCGAATTGACCGTGACCGCGCCCGCGGCCATCCCGGCCGGTCCGGCCCGGGTGCTGGTGACGGTGGCGAACGCGGGCCGGGGCGTCCGCGACGCGCTGGTCTGCCTCGCGAAGGACGGCGAGAGCCACAGCCGGGGCCGGACCGACGCCGCGGGCCGGGTCTGGCTCGAAACCTCACCCACGACCGCGGGCGAGTTCACGCTCACCGTCACCGCCCGCAACCATCTCCCCCACCTCGCGGAAATTCCCACCGGCCCGGGTGCGTTCATCAACTTCGCAGGCTGGGAAGTCAACGATTCGCTCGGCAACGATGACGGTATCGCCAACCCGGGCGAAACGGTGCTCCTGCCGGTGACGATGCACAACGCCGGCGACTCCCCGTCCGACCCGGTCACGCTGGTCCTGCGGGCCGAAGAACCGGACGTCAGCGTCAGCGACAGCCTCGCCGACCTGCCCGCGCTCGCCCCGGGCGAGTCACTGCGGCTGGCCGACGCCTTCCGTGTCGAAATCCCGCCAGCGGCCGACGACGGCCGGATCATCCGCTTCGACCTCGCGGTCGGCGACGGCCCGGTCTTTGAGCCCACCCTGCTCGTCGGCCGGCCCCGTCTGCACGCCGAGCGCGTCGCCTGGACCCGGCCGCCCGCCCTGCCCGGCGAGACCCGGGCCCTGCGTCTCGCGGTGCGCAACCCGAGCTTCGCCCGGGCCCACGACGTCCTGCTCAGGCTGGCCCCGCTCGACAGCTACCTCTCGCTGGCCGGGCCGGACAGCATCCGCGCCGGCACGGTCGAGCCCGACTCCGCGGTTGCGCCCGCGGACAGTTTCATCATCAGCATCAGCCCCAACTGCCCGGCCTCATACCTCGCGCCGGTCGAACTCACGCTGACCTCCGGGGACGACGAGTTCCGGGACACGCTTCAACTGCTCATCGGCGACTTCGGCTTCGCCGATGACATGGAGTCCGGCCCGTCCCGGTGGGAGCACGGCGGCACCGGCGACCGCTGGCATATCTCCGACCACCGGGCGAGTTCCGGGGCGCACTCCTGGTACTGCGGCGACCCCGGCACCCGGCGCTACACCGACGGGATGAACGCCTGGCTCCGTACCGAGCCCTTCGTCGCACCCGGCAACTGCACCCTCTCCTTCTGGCGCTGGTTCAGCGTGCCCAACTACGGCGTGGACGGCATCTACGTCATCGCCCGGCGGGCGAGCGCGGCCGAGACCCTCGATTTCATCGGCACCGGCGGCGCGCTGGAACCGGGCCTCGACGGCATCTGGAGCGACTGGTGCGAGGAACGCTACGACCTCGGCCACATCCCGGCCGGCGAAACCATCCGGGTGGAGATCTCGTTCAAGAGCGACAATGACGGCGACATCGGCGAGGGCTTCTACATTGACGACGTCCGGGTCTCCGGGCTGAGCGCGCCGCCGGTCTTCGTCGGCGGCGAACACGCGCCGGTGCTGATGCGGGTCAGTGCCCGGCCCAGCCTGTTCCGGAGCCGGGTCCGGCTCGACATCGGACCGGTGCCGGAGCGAAGGGCGCAGGGACGCATCTACGACGCCGGCGGTCGGCTGGTGCGCAACTTCAGCGCCCGCGCCGAGCACGGGCAGGCAAGCTGGACCTGGGACGGCGCCGACGACGCTGGCCGGCGGCTGGCCGCGGGCAGTTACTTCATTCGGGTCAGCGCCGGCGGCGAGCACGCGCTCGCCCGGGTGCTGTTGGCGCCCTGACCGGACGGGCGTTTGACAGTTTCGGCCCGCCCGATACTATCAGGTGGAGGGCGGTTGTGCCCTTTTCTATGAAAGGAGTTTCCCGCAATGCGCAGACTGGTTGAATGCATTCCCAACTTCAGTGACGGCCGGCGGCCCGAGGTCATCGAGAAAATCGTCGGCGCCATCAAGGCGGTCCAGGGCGTGACGATGCTGGACAACGAGATGGACGCGGACCACAACCGCGCCGTCGTCAGCTTCGTCGGCGACCCCGAGGCGGTGCTCGAAGCCGCCTTCCGGGGCGTCAAGCAGGCCTCGACACTGATTGACCTGACCAAACACGAGGGCGAGCACCCGCGCATGGGCGCGACCGACGTCGTGCCTTTCGTGCCGATTGCCGGCGTCAAGACCGAAGAGTGCATCGAACTGGCCCGGCGGCTGGGCAAGCGCATCGCCGACGAACTGGCGATCCCGACCTACCTCTACGAGCTCGCCGCGACCCGGCCCGACCGTACTGACCTCGCCATCATCCGCCGGGGCGAGTTCGAGGGCCTGCGCACCGCCATCAAGAACGACCCGGAGCGGGCACCGGACTTCGGCCGACCCGAACTGCACCCGACCGCGGGCGCGACCGTGGTCGGCGTGCGCGCGCCGCTGGTGGCCTACAACGTCTACCTCGCGACCCGGGACCTGCGCGTCGCCCAGCGCATCGCCAAGGCGGTGCGCTCCCGCAGCGGCGGCTACGCCCACTGCAAGGCGCTCGGCTTCGAAATCAAGGAGCGCGGCTGTGTCCAGGTCTCGATGAATATGACCGACTACACCCGCACCCCGCTCTACCGGGTCTTCGAGACGGTCCGGCGCGAAGCGGCCCGCTGGGGGGTCGGGGTCATCGAGAGCGAGATCGTCGGCCTCGTGCCCCAGGGCGCGCTCAACGCCTGCTCGCGGTTCTACCTCCAGCTCAACAACTTCAAGCGCGACCAGATTCTCGAGAACCGGCTCGCCGCCACCAGCGACACCGGGCTGGCCGACTTCCTCAACGAGCTCGCCTCATCGAGCCCGGCCCCGGGCGGCGGCTCGGTCGCCGCACTCAACGGCGCGCTCGGCGCCGCCCTGCTGACGATGGTCGCCAAGCTGACCGTCGGCAAGAAAGGCTACGAGGAGTTCGAGGCCCCGCTCGCCGAAGCCCGCGACCGGTTCATCACGGCCCGCGAGAACTTCCAAGTGCTCATCGAGGAGGACGCCGACTCCTTCAAGGCGGTGATGGCCGCCTACAAGCTCCCCAAGCAGAGCGAGGCGGAGCGGCAGAAGCGGTCCGAGGCGGTTTCCGCCGCGCTCAAGAACGCGGCCGAAACCCCGTACCGGACGATGGAGCTCGCGCTCGAAGCCCTGCGCGGGACCCGGCCGGTCGTCGAACACGGCAACCGCAACTCGGTCTCCGACGCCGGCGTCGCGGTGATGAACCTGGACAGTGCCTTCCGGGGCGCCCGGCTCAACGTCCTCATCAACCTCGCCGGCATCGAAGATGCCCAGTTCGTCGCCGGCAAACGCGAGGCGGCCGACGAGATGGCGGCCGAGGTCGAAGCGCTGGTCCGGGAGTACCAGGCGACCGTCGCCCGGCGGATGGAGAAGTAGCCCGCCTTGCCGTCCCGGCCGGTCCGCGCACCCCGGCACCGGGGCGACCCGCGCCTGCCTGCCGAAGACCGGCTGGCGGACCTCCACGCCCACACCTGCTTCTCGGACGGGCTCTTCACCCCGGAACAGCTCGTCGAGCGGGCGCGCTGGCTCAACCTCGCCGCGGTCGCGGTCACCGACCACGACACCGTCGCCGGTCTCGAACGGGCGCTTGTCGCCGGCCGCCGGCACGGCATCGAGGTCGTGCCCGGCGTCGAGATGAGCTGCGGCGCGGACGGCGTTGACGTCCACATCCTCGGCTACTACCTCGACTTCGCGGACCGGGACCTGCTGGCCTTCTTCGACAAGCTCTTCGCCGCCCGGGAACAGCGGGCCCGGACGATGGTCGAGAAACTCCGGGCCCACGGCGTCGCGGTGGACTGGCCGGACGTCGCCCGGGCCGCGGGCGGCGCCGCGGTCGGCCGGCCCCACGTCGCCCAGGCGCTGGTCGAAGTCCGGGCGGTGCCCAGCCTCGAGGAAGCCTTCCGGCGCTGGATCGGCTACGACTCCCCGGCCTACGTTCCCAAGTACCGGCTCAGCCCGGAGGAAGCGGTCGGCTTCATCAAGGAGCATCGGGGCGTCGCGGTCGTCGCCCATCCCGGTATCTACCGCCGCGAATCCGCGCACCTGCTGACGATTGCCGCCGGCGTGGATGGCATCGAGGCCTGGCACCCGGACCACACGCCCGACGACACCGACCGGATGATCGAGCTCGCCCGCAAGAACCGCCTGCTCCTCACCGGCGGCAGTGACTGCCACGGCGGCCGCAAGAAGGGCAAGGTCTACCTCGGCGAGGTCACCGTCCCCTACAAGTACCTGGCCGCGCTCAAGCGCCTGGGCCGGCGGCGGCGAAACTGAGTAAGACAGGGACACGAGTGAGAAAGGTGAGACGGCTTCTTCCTTCCGCCATTCTCTCTTGCCGCTCCGCGTCTCTGTGGTTCATCATCCTCCTCCTCGCCGGCGCCGCGCTCGGCTCCGGTCCCTGGCAGATTGCCCGACTCAAGTACGACGGCGGCGGCGACTGGTACAACGACCCGGACGCGATTCCTAACCTCGCCCGCGAGGTCAACCGCCGGACCGGCATCCGGCTCGTCGAGCAGGAGGCGCAGATCAGCCTGCTCGACGAGAAGCTCTACAACTACCCCTTTCTCTTCATGACCGGCCACGGCAACATCAGCTTCTCCGAGGCCGAAGTCACCCGCCTGCGCGGGTTTCTTGAAGCCGGCGGTTTCCTCTACGCCGATGACGACCACGGTATGGACGAAGCGTTCCGGCGCGAAATCGCCCGGGTCCTGCCCCGGAACGACCTGGTCGAGCTTCCGCCCGACCACCCGCTCTTCAGTATCCACTACCGGTTCCCGGACGGCATCCCCAAGATTCACGAGCACGAAGAAGGTCCGCCCCGCGCCTTCGGCATGTTCGTAGACGGCCGGTTGGCGGTGCTCTACACCTTCAACACCAACATCTCCGACGGCTGGTCCGACGCCCACGACAACCCGCCCGAGGTGCGCGAGCAGGCCTTCCGGATGGGCGTCAACATCCTGGCCTGGTTCGCCTCCGACTGACCGGCTCGAAGAGGCCGCGCCCGCACCCCTTGACGACCGGCCCGGACCGGCTAGAATCCACCATCCGTTTCAGGCGTCTCGACCGAACGCGAAGCGTCGGGCGTTCTCGGCCAACCCGATGCCTGGCGGAAAAGGCTCGCAACAGGAGGTATCGTGATGAAGAGACTGCTCGTCCTGACCGCGGTGGTTGCCGCGGTGCTGAGCTTCACCAGCTGTGAGAAAGCGACGAAGCTCATCGGCACGCTGATTCTGCAGACCGGGCAGACCGGTGACGTCCAGAACACCAAGGTCCAGTTATTCTTGTCCTCCGACCTGACCGGCAGCCCGGTCAAGGAAGTCGGCTCGAAATCCGGGGGCAACGCCTCCCGCTCCGAGTTCGAGTTCACCGACGTCCTGCCCGGCTACTACTACCTGCTGGCCTGGAAGGACCTGAACGGCGACGGCAAGATCAGCGATGGCGACATCGTCGGCATCCACGGCGGCACCTACCGGCCCGGCCACGGCGGCACCCAGGTGACCGTTTCCGAGGGCAAGACCGTTGACGTCGGCGAAGTCGTGATGCTCATCTACAAGGAACTGCTGGTGACCGCCTCCGGCGCGCGCGCGCAGGGCGGAGCAGTCACCAACTTCAGCTACTCCTTCAACCACGACGTCTCGCTCAGTCGGTTCTCGGTCGTCTTCCCGGACGAACCCGGTGTCGAGTACGAAGACACCCGCCAGCCGGGCGCGAAGACCGGCGGGACGACCTACAACTCCGAGGGCTGGAACATAGGCGGTGCGCCAATGCCGACCGGCGCGCACATCCTCCGCTTCCAGGGCACCTGGGACGGCAACGCATTCGACATCAGCGTCGAGGTCAGCGTCAACTGAACCTCACGCGGCGGTGCAACTCCGGAGGGGCCGAGGCCCCTCCGGCCGTTTATCGCTGCTTGTCCCGGCCTGCCTGCAGGCTATAATTGCCGGCCTCGTGAAGCGCACTTCCCGCCGTCACCCCCCGTCTTCCCTGCTCGCGCCCGTCTGCCTGCTCCTGCTCGCGCCCGCGCTTTCCGCCCTTGCCCGGCCCGGCTCGGTAAGCGGCTTCGTGCGCGAGGCCGCGAGCGGCGAGCCCCTCGTCTACGCCAACGTCTACCTCGAAGGCACCGGCCTCGGCGCCGCCACCGGCGAGCGCGGCTACTACTACGTCGGCGGGGTCCCGGCCGGCAGTTATGAAATCACCGCCTCCTATATCGGTTACGCGGTCACCCGACGCGCCATCACCATCGGCCCGGGCGTGGACGTCAAGCTCGACCTCGAACTCGGCCGGGGCGAGGTGAAGCTCGACGAAGTCGTCGTCAGCGCCGAACGGGCCCGGTTCGAACGCGAGGTCGAGGTATCGGTCACCCGGCTCGAAACCCGCCAGCTCCAGCTCATGCCCCGCGTCGGCGGCGAGTTCGACCTCCTGCGCACCGTCCAGCTCCTGCCCGGCGTCATCACCACCTCCGACTTCTCGAACCGGCTCTACATCCGCGGCGGCAGCCCGGACCAGAACCTCATCCTCCTCGACGGCATCACCGTCTACAACCCGTCCCACCTCTTCGGGCTCTTCTCGCCCTTCATTCCCGAGGCGGTCGCCGATGTCAGCCTGCTGGCGGGCGGCTTCCCGGCCGAGTACGGCGGCCGCATCAGCTCGGTGCTCGACGTCACCACCCGCGAGGGCAACAACAAGACCTACACCGGCGAAGGCTCGGTCTCGCTCATCGCCGCCCGGGGCATCGCGGAAGGGCCGTTCCCACAGGGCTCCTTCCTCGCCGCGGCCCGCCGCACCTACCTGCCCGACGTCCTGCTCCGGGCCTTCGGCGTCGAAGGCATCAACTACTACTTCTACGACCTCATCGGCAAAGCCAACTACCGGCTCAATCCCGACCTCCGCCTCACCGTCTCCGCGCTCCTCGCCGAGGACGTCCTCAACTTCAGCGACCCGGCCAACCCGAACGAACTCGCGGCCCGACTCGCCTGGGGCAACCGCGGCGTCTCTCTGCGCTCTAACCTGGTTCTCACCCCCACCCTCTACGGCGAACTGCTCGGCGCCTGGAGTAATCTCTTCAGCAGTTTCAACGTCAGCTTCACCGGCCAGGACACCATCCGCTTCAACACCGACCTCACCAGCGGCCTGCTCAAGGCCGACTTCACCTGGTACGCCGCGGACCGGCATACCGTTGACTTCGGCGCCGAAGGGCAGTACCTGGGAATGGACAACCGCGCCACCTTCGACACCTTCCGGTTCCGGGAAGAGAGCGGGGTCTGGCCGCTGGCGGTCTACGTCTCGGACCGCTGGGAGCCGGTATCGGAGCGGCTCTTCATCAAGCCGGGCCTGCGCTACGCCTGGTACTCGGCCGGCAACAAGCACGAACTGGAGCCCCGCCTCGGCGCCAAGTACCGCGCCTTCGAGAACACCGCCTTCACCACCGCCTTCGGCCGCTTCACCCAGCCGCTGGTCACGCTCAACTCGACCGACGCGGTCTTCGCCATCTACGACGTCTGGGAGGTCGTGCCTGCGGACCGCCGCTCGCCCGCCGCGCTCCACGCCATCGCCGGCGTCGAACACTGGTTCACGCCCGAGCTCACCGGCAAGCTCGAAGGCTTCTACAAGGACTACGCCGACCTGCTCGAAACCCGCTACGGCCAGTTCTTCACCCCGGCCGACTCCCTGCTCACCGCCGACGGCTACTCCTGGGGTTTCGACCTCCTGCTCCGCCGCGCGCCGTCGCCGGTGCCCGGCCCGCTCGCGGACCGGGTCAACGGCTGGCTCAGCTACTCCTGGATGTGGACCCGCCGCCGCATCGGCAACGAAGCCTACTTCCCGCACTACGACCGCCGCCACAACCTCAACCTCGTCCTCAACCTGCCCTCGCTCTTTCTCGGCACGGACCTCTCCGCCCGCTTCACCGTCGGCACCGGCCTGCCCTACGCCGGCGCGACCGGGTTCTTCCACCGCTACCGCTACCGGCCCGGCGAGCCGGAATGGCCCGAAGAACCGCGCTGGGAGCTCATCGAAGGCTCGCGCGACGCCTTCCGCTACCCGCTCTACCACCGGCTCGACCTCGGCCTCACCCGCAGTTGGCAGGTGCACCGGGCCGAAATCACCGCCTTTCTCGACGTCGTCAATGCCTACTACGCCCGGAACGTCCTGCTCTACTACTGGAGCATCGCCGAGAACGAACTGCCCGAGCGCCGGCAGATAGATATGCTCCCGATTCTGCCCACCATCGGCGTCAAGGTGAAGTTCTGATGCGGCGGACAAGCCGGTCCGCCCTCCCGGCCCTGCTCCTCCCCGCACTCGCCGCCTGCGTGCTGTTCCTGCAGTGCCGGCTCGCGGACCCGGACCGGTTCGAGCCGGTGCTCAACGTCCAGGGCTACCTCCCCGCCGGCAACGCCCGGCTCCTGCTCGTGCAGGTCAACCGCACCTACGCCATCACCGAGCCGCCTTCCGCGGACTTCCCGGGCGCGGCGGTCACCGCCCGACGCGGCGGAGAGGCCATCGCCTTCGCCCACATCGGCCGGGACCAGTACCGCTCGACCCGGCCCCTCGACGTCCGGCCCGGCGACCGGTTCGACCTCGAAGTCGCGCACCCCGGCTTCGACACCGTCCGGGGCCGGGCACTCGTGCCCGACTCCTTCACGCTCGTCACGCCCCGGCCCGGTGACACCGTCACCGTCCGGGACTCGCTGGTCTGGACCCGCAGTGACCGGGCCGGCGGCTACCTCGTCTCGATCCGCGACGAACTCGCCGACAGCCTCGTCTTCGACTTCCTCTACCCCAACGACACCCTGCCCCTCAACGTCCCGCTCTTCCTCCTCACCCGCGCCCCGACCGGCACCTACCGGTTCACCGTCGTCGCGCTCGACACCAACTACTACGACTGGCTACGCCGCAGTCTCGGCGGCCCGGGTGGCCGCAACACCTCGGACACCTGGTCGGTCTCGGGCGGGGTCGGAGTGTTCGGCGCGGGCTTCGAGCGGAGCCTCGCGGTCTGCTACCGGTGCGATACCACCGGCTACCGGCCCGAAATCGAGAAGTCGAACAGCAGGAAACCGCGACTGCCGTCTTCGACCCGGCCGTGGCCCGCCACCAACAGCCGGTCGCCGTCCAGCGCCATCCCGGTCGGTCGGGCCTCGCCCGCCTCGCGCCGGTAACTGCCGGTCAGCGTCCCGGCCGCATCGTAGGCCAGCACCACCAGCTCCTCACCGACCCCACTCCCGGCGGAGGTCCCGGCGACGAAGCAACCGCCACCCGGCGCCGCGACGGTGCACCAGCCCCGGTCATCACCGTTGGCCGGGCCGTTCCAGCGCCGGGTCCAGAGCGTCTCGCCCACGGGCGAGTACTTGACGGTGAGAATGTCGAGCGAGGTGGCGCGGCCCGTGGAACTGCCGGTGACGAAGACGTTGCCCGCCCGGTCCAGGGCCGCGGCCAGCGCCAGGTCCACCGACCCTTCGCCGTCGCGCCGGTCCTGCCAGCGCACCGCGCCGCAGGTATCCAGAGCCGCGACCAGGTAGTCGAAACCGGTCCGCTCACCCTGCACCGCTCCCCAGGCCACCGGCCGCTCCGCGGCGTCGAGCAGGATGCCGAAGGCCAGCGCGCTTCCCCGCTCGCGGCCCGCGATGCTCCGGGTCCAGCGCTTGCGCCCCTCCCGGTCCCAGCTCGCAACCAGCATCGCGCTACCGGGACCCGGGCCTGCGGCCCGACCCGCGACATAGCTGTTGCCCGCCCGGTCCACCACCAGCGCGTCCGCCTGCTCGTTCCCGCCCCGATCGAGCAGTCTGGTCCAGGCCGTGTCTCCCCGCTCATCGGCGCGCACCAGCGCCAAGTCCCAGCCGGTCCGGGCCGTGTCCGGTCTCGGCCGGCTCCGGCCGGCGAGGAAGACATCGCTCTCTGGCCCCAGCGCCAGCGCGTGCAACCGGTCCTCGCGCCCGGTCGGAAGGTCCAGCCGGCGCGTCCACAGCGTTTCGCCTTCCGGCGTATAGGCGGCCCAGAAGAAATCCCAACTCGCGGCCCGGTCCGCAATCGTGCCCCCGGCCGCAACCAGCCTGCCCTGCCGGTCCGACGCGATATGCCACGCCCGGTCCTCGGACTGAAGCGGCGAGCCCAGCCGGTTCGCCCGCTTGAGCTCCCCGGCGCTGTCGAAGAGCACGACGGTGAACTCATAGTCGGTCTCCCTCCCCAAACTGTACCCGACCAGCGCGACGCTTCGGTCCGGCAGGACCGCCATCGCCGCGCAGACATCCTCCAACCCCTCCGGCCCGCTCCAGCTCGACTCCCGCACCGGCGCCAGGGCCAGCGCGGCCAGCACGACCAACACGGCAGAAGCCACGCACGATTCTAAACCCGTCCCTGCGGCCGGTCAACCTCCCGCTCACGCCCCGGACGCGGGTGAGTCACCGGGACGCCATGCGGGACCAAGGTATCGCCCCCGCACCGATTGGCAGGACCGCTAGTCTTACTGTAGAATGTTGGAAATCCGGTTAATGCAATGAACAAGCCGCGCAATAGAGCGCGGTGAAAGGGAGCGCACATGTCCAAAGGTACAATACTGCCCCTGCTGGCAGTCGCGGTGCTCACCGCCGCCGCAGGGCGGTACACGATGGGCCCGGCCCGCCGGTTCCAGCCCGAGCCGGTGGCCGATGCCCACGTCATCGGGTTCTCCAACGGACTGGTGATAGACACCCGCCGGGGCGAGCCCACCCTGCCGGCAGCACTGCGTATCACCGAGACCGACGGCGAAGCGCAGTACTGGCTGGTCCAGTTCGAGGGGCCTTTCAACCGCCAGTGGTTCCGGCGGCTGGAACGGCTGGGCCTTGAGCCGTTCGGCTACCTGCCGCATTACGCGGTACTCTGCCGGATGACGCTCGACCAGCGGGAACAGGTTGCGGCCCTGCCGTTCGTGGTCTGGACCGGGCTGTTCCAGCCCGCGTACAAGCTCGAACCCGGGCTGGCCGATCTGGCCGATGCCGGGGGCGAACTGCGGCTCGTCGCGCAGTTGATGCCGGGTGCGCCGGTGTCCGCGGTTACCGACGCGGTGGTCGGGCTGGGCGGCCGGGTTGACCTTGTGACCGAGACACCGGTCGGCACGACGGTCGAGCTGACCCTGGCCGGTGGGGACATCCCGTCCCTGACCCGGATGCCGGAACTGCTCTGGCTCCAGGCCTGGTCCGAAGGCGGGTTCCTCAACAAGAACACCCAGTGGGTAACGCAGACCGGCTGGCGTTCTTCCGCTCCGCCCGACACTTCGCTTCAAGCACGCAACGTCTGGCGTCAGGGCATCCGCGGCCGGGGGATTATCCTGTCCACGACCGATAGCGGGCTCAATACCGGACACGACCAGTTCCGCGACCCGACCCTGCCGGTGACCCCGCCCGGCATCTGGCCGGACCATCGGAAGGTGGTCGCGTTCAAGCTCTACCAGGGTGCGAACGCGGGCGAACAGCCCTACCACGGCAGTCACGTCAACGGCACCGTCGCCGGCTGTGATTCGGTGACCGGCGGCACGAGCTTTCACGACGGGATGGCCAAGGACGCCCGGTTGTATTTCGTGAATGTCTCGAACTCGTGGGGCGGGTTCGTGCTCGGGACGAATCTCTGGCCGCTCTGGGACACGACCTATCTCGGCCGGGGCCTGCCCGACTCCCTGCGCCCGATAACCCAGCATTCCGGCTCCTGGGGCTGGGGCAACCGCGATGGCACATACCTCATCCAGGACGCTTCGACCGACGCCTACAACTGGGTCTACAAGGACTTCCTGAACCTGCTGGCCGCGGCAAACTCGGGAAGCGGCGCCCGGACCATCGCCAACCCTGGTCTGGCGAAGAACGTGCTCACCATCGGCGCGACCCAGAACGGCACCTCCGCCAACGCGATTGCCAGCTTCTCCTCGCGCGGCCCGACCCAGGACGGCCGCACCAAGCCCAACATCGTTGCCCCGGGTGTTGACCTCTGGTCCGCCCGCAACACCGGCACCAACACCTATTCCCAGATGTCCGGCACCTCGATGGCGACCCCGGCCGCGAACGGCACCATCGCGCTGATGCGCCAGTACCTGCGCGACGGCTACTACCCGACCGGCACGCCCGAGCCGGCCGACCGGCGCGAGTACATCTCCGCCGCCCTGCTCCGGGCGATGGCGATGGTCTCCGGC
>DSBX01000315.1 GCA_011049385.1 Caldifarciminota bacterium
CTCCCACACCGGTGCGCTCGCCGGGTCGGACGAGGCCTACAACGCCTTCTTCGACCAAGCCCGCATTATCCGGGTCGAGACCATCCACGACCTCTTCGCCAAGGCCGCCGCGCTCGCCTCCCAGCCGCCGCCCGGCGGCTCGCGGGTCGGCATCCTCACCAACGCCGGCGGCATCGGCATCATGGCAACCGACGCCTGCATCGCCAACGGCCTGGAACTCGCCCGACTCACCGACAAGACACGGACGGCGATGAAGCAGCACGTCCCACCTACCGCCTCGGTCTCGAACCCGGTGGACATCATCGGGGACGCTGACGAGAAACGGTACGCCGCGGTGCTGAAGCTTCTCGTCGAGGACGAGAACGTGGACCTGGTCCTGCCCATCTGGACCCCGACGCTGATGGCCGAGGCGGTGGACATCGCCGCCATTATCGCCGAGGTCGGCATCGCGACCGAGAAGCCGGTGCTCGCCTGCATCCAGACCATGGGCGACTCTGCCGCCATCCGCCGCGCCCTGCTCAAAGACCGGATCCCGCACTACCAGTTCCCGGAGAGCGCGGCCCGCGCCATGTCGGCGATGGCCCGGTTTGCGGCCTGGAGCCGGCGGCCACAGGGCGACACGACCCGGTTCGATGACACAAACCTGGAACGCGTCCAAGAGATAGTCGCCCTTGCCCGAAGCCGAGATTCCGTCTTCATCTCCGAACCCGAGGGCCACGACATTCTTCGCGCCTACGGCCTGCCCGTACCCGAATACCGGCTCACCAAGACAAAGGACGAAGCGCTGGCCGCGGCCAAGACGGTCGGCTACCCGGTCGTGCTCAAGATCGTCTCGCCGGACATTCTGCACAAGACCGACTTCGGCGGGGTGCGGGTCAACATCGCCGACGAAGTTGCGCTCCGAAAGGACTACGACGAACTGGTCCGGGTGGTGGGTGAACGCGCTCCCGATGCGAGCATCTGGGGCGTGCTTGTCCAGCGGATGGCCGGCAAAGGCACCGAGACCATCCTCGGCATGAAACGCGACCCGCAGTTCGGCCCGCTCCTGATGTTCGGTCTCGGCGGGGTGATGGTCGAGGTACTGAAGGATGTCGTCTTCCGGGTTGCGCCGATAAGCGATGAATCGGCCCAGTCCATGGTCACCGGCATCAAAGCTCACAAACTGCTCGAGGGCTTCCGCGGCGAACTACCGCGCGACGTGGAGAAGGTCAAGGAATGCCTGCTTCGGCTCTCACAACTCGTCACCGACTTCGAGGACTTCGACGAGATTGACATCAACCCCCTCCGGGTCTTCGAAGAAGGCAGAGGCGCCATAGTCTTGGACGCCCGCTTCCTGTTGCGCCAGCCCGTACCGAGGACGTAGTTTGTGCTCCTGTGTGCATCCTGTGCAGAACGACCGCAGCCAACCGGTCCTCTGCCGGTTGCCCCTTTGGGTTCCTGGTCGCGTCTTGGTCCGAATGCTCACCCGGCTCTTCTTCCGACTGCTTCTTCTCACGCATATCATCCCACTGCGGGCAGGACAATGCGCTGGACGACGCCTGAGATACCGCCGTAAGACTCATCCGAATCCGTAACCGTCAAGAGCGGATGGCAGGAGCGCAGTGACGTCTTCTGCCACCCCCTTGCCGACGTTGAGGAACGTGACGGTAATGTTTGCGGCCTCGCCCGGGGCAATGCGCCATTGCCTATGCTACTGGACGGCGGTTCGTCCCGGCCTTGACTTCCGGCCGCTTGTCGGTATCGTATGAGCCAAAGACTCATATAAAGGAGATTCATAATTGGTCAAGATACGCCTGAAGAGAATGGGCATGCGGCACCGACCGACCTATCGTGTCGTCGTGATGGACTCCCAGCGCCCACGCGACGGTGAGTACATCGAATCCCTCGGCCACTACGACCCCCGCACAAAGAAGTTGTCGCTCGACGTCGAACGCGCTCGTTATTGGCAGTCGGTCGGCGCTCAGCCGACGCAGACCGTGGGCAAGCTCATCAAGCGCGCGGCCCGGACCCCTGTTATCGAGCCGCCTGCCGCCAATGAACCGGCCCCGGTATCGGAGGCGCTGGAGGAACTGCCGCCCGAGGTCGCCGAGGAGGCCGCGGTTGAGTTGGTCCGCGAGCAGGAAGTCGAGGACCGATCGACGATCACCCCGCCGCCGGTCACCGCCGAACCTACGGAACCGCCACCGACCGAGAACACCGACGCCGCACACACGGAAGATACCGCGAACTGACCGCCGTCAGGAGGACGACATGAAAGACCTGATAGTCTACATCGCCAAGTCCCTCGTTGACAACCCGGACCAGGTCGAGGTCAAGGAGATTGCCGGCGAGAAGACTCTGATTTACGAGATGCGCGTCGCCCAAGGCGATCTCGGCAAGATAATCGGCAAGGAAGGCCGCACCGCCAAGGCCATCCGCGCCATCATCACTGCCGCGGCGATGAAGATCGGTAAACGGGCTCAACTCGAGATCCTCGAGTAACAGGTCCGGTCTTAACCTTGCTCCTGCCCGATGCGCGTGCATCTCGTGTCACTCTTCCCGGAGTACTTCTCCGGGCCGTTTGACTGCGGCACGACACGCATCGCCCGTTTGCGCAACCTGATTGAAGTCGAAACTGTCAACCCGCGCGACTTCACCGACGACGCCCACCGAACCGTTGACGACCATCCCTTCGGCGGCGGCGCCGGGATGGTGCTGAAGCCCGAACCGCTGTACCGGACGGTCGAGTCGGTCCGGACTCCGGCAAGCCGGGTCGTGCTTCTATCTCCGAAGGGCCGCCGCTACGACCAGGCGCTGGCCCGAGAGTTCAGCCGCCTCGAACACTTGGTGCTCGTCTGTGGGCGGTACAAGGGCGTTGACGAACGTGTGTGCAACGGTCTCTGCGACGACGAGGTGTCGGTCGGCGACTATGTGCTCGCCGGCGGTGAGGCCGCCGCTGTCATCGTCGTCGAGAGCATCGCCCGGCTTCTGCCGGGTGCGGTCGGCGACGCTGAGTCAGTAGACACCGACAGCTTCGAGACCGGCCTGCTCGACACGCCCTGGTTCACCCGGCCCCGCCGGTTCCGAGACGCGGAGGTACCCGAGGTGTTGGTCACCGGCGACCACGCCGCGGTCGCCCGCTGGCGGCGCGAGCAGTCCCTGCTTGCCACCGCCCGCCACCGACCCGACCTGCTCGGCGATGAGACCCTGTCCGAACCGGAGCGAGAATTCCTGATGCTTCACCTGACAAAGGAGATGTTCAATGGCGAAAGTAGCTAAGAAGAAGGAAGCCCGGCAGGAAGCCCCGCCCATCCGGGCGGCCGAGATTCCGCCGCTCGAACCCGGCGACCTGGTCGCGGTCACCCTCCGCATCGTCGAGGGCGACAAGACCCGGAGCCAGGTCTTCGAGGGCACGGTCATCGCGCTCCGAGGCGCAGGCGCGAACCGCTCGTTCACGGTCCGCAAGGTCAGCCGCGGCATCGGCATCGAGCGAATCTTCCCGTTCCGCTCCCCGGTCATCCTCAAGGTTGAGGTCAAGCGTCACAGCAAGGTCCGCCGGGCCAAACTGTACTACCTCCGCGAGCGACGCGGCCGCGCGGCCCAGCTCAAGGAACGCAAGGTTGACCAACAGCCTCGATCGAAGCCTGTGGAATCGTAACGTCCGCTTCTGCGGAGTTGATGAGGCCGGCAGGGGTGCGCTGGCAGGCCCGGTGGTTGCGGCCGCGGTGATGATGCCGCCCGGTCTGCTCGTCAACGGCGTGAACGACTCCAAACTCGTCAGTCCGCGCCGGCGGACCGAACTCGCCGCGGAGATTCACCGCCACGCACAGGCTTGGGCAGTGGCGGCATCTTCCCCGGCGCTGATTGACGACCGCAACATCCTCGAAGCGACCTGCCGGGCGATGCTCCGGGCGATCGCCAAGCTCGCGGTCGCGCCACAACTGGTACTGGTGGACGGGCCGGGCCTGCCCGGCTCGCCGCTGGCCTGCCGGGGCATCATCGGCGGCGACCGGCGCTGTTACTCGATTGCCTGCGCCTCGATCCTGGCCAAGGTCCACCGAGACCGGCTGATGGCCCGGCTCGACCGAACCCACCCGGGCTACTCCTTCCGCCGGCACAAGGGCTACGGCACCGCCGCCCACCTCGCCGCCCTGCACGAACTGGGCCCAAGCCCGACCCATCGGCACAGTTTCGCGCCGGTCGCGGCCTGCACCGCGCCCGGGGACTGCCGATGACCGACCAGGCCCCGGACCGCCGCGCCGAGGTCGGCCGAGAGGGCGAGCGCCGGGCCTGTGAACACATGCGCCGGCGCGGCTTCCGCATTCTCGAGACCAATCACCGCTCCCGGTTGGGCGAGATTGACATCATCTGCCGGGACGGTACCACGGTCGTCTTCGCGGAGGTCAAGACGCGAACCTCCGGACTGTTCGGCACCCCGGCCGAAGCGGTCACTCCCCGAAAGCAGGCGAAACTCCGCACCCTGGCCCGAGCGTACCTCAACGCCCGCGGCCTCGACGACGTGGAGGTACGTTTCGACGTGCTGGCGGTCCGGCTCGATACCGACCCGCCCTCCATCGAGCACATCGAGGGGGCGTTCTAGTGCTGTCCCGGATTGTCTCAACCGCGGTCTTCGGCGTGGACGCTTTCGAAGTCTCGGTCGAGACCGACATCTCTCCGGGCCTGCCGATGTTCACGATTGTCGGCCTACCCGACGCCGCGGTCAAGGAGTCCCAGCACCGGGTCCAAGCCGCTATCAAGAACTCCGGCTTCAGCTTTCCGAATCGCCGCATCACCGTCAACCTCGCACCCGCCGACGTGAAGAAGGAAGGTGCCGCCTTTGACCTGCCGGTCGCGGTCGGTATCGTCTCCGCCTTCGGTAACCTGCCGCCGGCCGCCTGCCGCGAGCGGGTCCTGCTCGGTGAGTTGTCGCTTGACGGCGGACTGAGGCCGATTCGAGGCGCGGTCTCGATGGCGCTCACCGCCCGCAAGGCCGGTGTCAAGGCGCTGATTCTGCCCCGGGCCAACGCGACCGAGGCGGCTCTGGTCGAGGGACTGCCCGTCTACGGGGTCGAAACCCTGACCGAGGCGGTCCGACTCCTGAAAGGCGAACTCCCGCTCGAACCAACCCGGGTGAATGTCAGCGAGATTTTCGCCCGGGCTGCAGTCCACGAGGTTGACCTGGCCGAGGTTCACGGCCACGACCACGCCAAGCGGGCACTGGAGGTCGCCGCGGCCGGCGGCCACAACCTGCTGATGATCGGCCCGCCCGGTTCCGGCAAGACGATGCTCGCCCGCCGGCTGGCGACAATCCTGCCGCCGTTTACGCTCGACGAGGCGCTCGAGGCGACGCGGGTCCACTCGGTCGCCGGCACGCTCGGCCCCGATAAGCCGCTGGTCGCAACCCGGCCGTTTCGTTCACCACATCACAACGTCTCCGAGGCCGGCATGATAGGCGGCGGTACCTTCCCCCGTCCAGGCGAGGTTTCGCTCGCTCACAACGGCGTGCTCTTCCTCGACGAACTGCCCGAGTTTCGCCGCGATGTGCTTGAAGGCCTGCGCCAGCCGCTCGAAGACGGGGTCGTCACGATCGGCCGCGCCCGGACGACCCTGACCTTCCCGGCCCGGTTCATGCTCATCTGCGCGATGAACCCATGCCCCTGCGGCTTCTACGGCGACCCCCGCCACCCCTGCACCTGTACGCCGCTCGGCATACGACGCTACCGGAGCCGCATCTCCGGCCCGCTCCTCGACCGGATTGACCTGCACGTCGAGGTGCCGGCGCTCAAGTATGACGAGTTGACCCCGCACCGGCCCGGTGAGAGCTCGACCGACGTCGCAACAAGGGTCTACGCAGCGCGCGTAGCCCAGCGGAAGCGCTTCGCAGACCTGCAGCGCCGCCAGCCGGTTTACTGCAACGCCCAGATGAGCGCCCGCGACGTCAAGCAGTTCTGCCCGGTTGACGCTGGCTGTTCCGGCTTCCTGCGTACTGCGGTCGAACGGCTCGGGCTTTCCGCCCGCGCCCTGCACCGGGTGCTCAAGGTCGCACGGACCATCGCCGACCTTGAGGGCGAGGCCAAGATTCAAACCCCGCATGTGACCGAGGCCGTCCAGTACCGTAGCCTGGACCGGATTACATGAGCAAGACACCTCACCGGGCTCGACCGAACACCAGTCCGCGTTCCCGAAAGGAGCAGTCCATGACGCTTGCAGAGAAGATTCGAACTCACCAAGCCTCCGTGGCGGTCATTGGTATCGGCTATGTCGGCCTGCCGCTCGGCGTCGAAATCGCCCGGACCGGGTTCCCGACCGTCGGCATTGACGTTGACCGGTCCAAAGTCCGCGCGGTGAACGCCGGTCGCAGTTTCATCGAGGATGTGCCCGATTCGGATGTCACCGAGGTCGTGAAGTCCGGACGCCTGCGGGCAACGACCGACTACGCCGCCTGCGCGGACTGCGACGTCATCAACATCTGCGTACCCACCCCGTTCACCGCGACCAAGGACCCGGACGTCTCCTACATCGTCGAGTCCGGCCGGCTGATCGCGCGCCATCTGAAGCGCGGCGACCTCGTCATCCTCCGCAGTACGACCTACCCGGAAACGACCGAGAAGGTTCTCCTACCGGTGCTTGAGACAAGTGGCCTCAAGGCCGGCCGCAACTTCCATCTTGCTTTCGCGCCGGAGAGGATTGACCCGGGCAACAAGCATTTCACAACCCGCACCACCCCGGTCGTCGTCGGCGGACTGACTCAACGCTGCACGAAACTGGCCCGGCAGTTCCACGAGCAATTCGTCAGCGAGGTCTACCCGGTATCCTCACCGCGCGCCGCCGAGATGAGCAAACTGCTCGAGAACATCTTCCGCAGTGTCAACATCGCGCTCGTCAACGAGATGGCGTTGATGTGCGAGCGAATGGGCGGCATTGACATCTGGGAGGTGGTCAAGGCGGCATCGTCCAAGCCTTACGGGTTCATGCCGTTCTACCCGGGGCCGGGCATCGGCGGGCACTGCATCTTGATTGACCCCTACTACCTGAGCTGGAAGGCCCGCGAATACGACTTCCACTCAAACTTCATCGAACTCGCGGCCCAAACCAACGAGAGCATGCCCTATCACGTTGCCGACCGCCTGCTCGAAGTGCTGGGCACGAACGGCATACCGGCCTCGCGTGCACGCCTGCTCATCCTCGGCGCGGCCTTCAAGCGCGACGTCGAAGACACCCGGCACTCGCCCGCAATCAAGGTCATGGAAATCCTGACAAGCAAGGTAAAGACCATCCGCTATCACGACCCGCACGTACCCGAACTGGCCATCAACGGCCGGTGCGCGCGCTCGACGCCCCTGACCGACGCCGCGTTGCGGGCGGCCGACTGCGTGCTGATCCTCACCGACCACTCAGCGTTTGACTACGACCGCATCCTTTTGAAGGGCAGGCTGATCCTCGACTGCCGCAACGCCATCAAACAGCGAGGACCGAAGAAGCTCTACACGCTCGGCGATCGCAGTCGGCGCTAGTCCGAAGCCCAGCGCCGAACCAGCGCAACCAAGCCAGGAAGAGCGGCCGCGACCGGCTCCGACAGCGGGGCATCGAACGCAAGCGTACCAGGCTGAATCGCCAGGAACTCAATTCTCGCCGATAGTTGCTGTTCGAGCATCGCGACCACCAAGGACAGCGGCAGAGTGTGGGTGGAAACCGACCCCGCACTGAGCAGTGCCAACTCTTCACGACCACAGAGACGGTACTCGCCCGGCACGCCGCCGAAGTCGCAGGCATCCACGATCAACACCGCGTCCGGCCCGGCCGCCATCACCGGACCAAGGTAGTTCTCCGGCGAGAGACCGGCATCAAAGACCCGCAGTTCATCGGTCGCCCGGATTCCATCGGCGATGCGCGGCCCGACGGCATCGTCGCCCCGAAGCCGATTGCCGACCGCCAGCACGACCCGCACCCTAACGCTCGCACCGACGCCGGTACTGCCGAGCCTCGGCAACATAGCGGTCCAACCAGGGCACCTGCCGCTCGTAACGCGACCAGGCGATAATCCGGTCCGCGTAAGCCAGCGCGCTGTCTTGGAGGCCCAAACCATCCCATGCCTTCATCGCAACCAGCCGGTTCTCCGACCGCCCGTAGCGGTTGCCGGGGAAGTCGCGGGTGATGCTGGAGTCGAGCCGGCCGGCAACCTGGAGCGCATCCTCCCATCGGCCGGCCGCGAGATAGGTGTCCCGGAGCAGGCGCAAGCCGGTGCGGTTCTCCGGGTACTGACGCAGGATGCGCTCGCAAACCTCGACCGCCTGCTCGAACTCGCCGTCTTCTTTGTGCATGTAGGCAAGCATGAACCCGGCGGCATTGGCGAGCCAGCCTTCGCCGTCCAGCGAACGCGCGATCATCCGGTAAGCCCGTTTGCGCGAACCGAGCAGGCCCAACCCGAGCGCGTAGCGGTCGGCATTGACCCGGACGTACTCTATCGCCGCCAGTCCGAACCAGCCGTCGGCCAGCGTCGAGTCAAGAGCTACCGCCCGGCCCAGCGACCGCGAGGCGGAGTTGAGCGTCATCACCGCCCGAAGCCTGCTCCTCTGCCAGCCCTGGCAGTTGGCCCGGTTAAGCTGGGTCAGCCCGAAGAGAAGATGTGCCCGGGCATCATCGGGGTGGGTCCGCAGCCGCTCGCGGCAGGCGGCCAGCGCCCGGTCACTGGTGCGGTGGAAGGAATCGGCCAGTGCCGGGTCGCCGCTATCGTAGAGCAACATCTGGACCAGCGCCGCACGCCAGAACGCGACCAGCGGTGCCAGAGTATCGCGCTCAGACACCCGCGCCAGCGTTGCCCAGGCGCTGTCATACTGTTGAGCGTAGCCGAGGCTGACCGCCCGGTGTACCGAACCGGCAACAACCGGCATCGCAAACAATACCGCGAACAGGCCGACCGCGACCCGGACGCGTGCGCCGTCAGGCCAGCGCAATGAGCTCTATCTCGACCCGGACGCCCTTGGGCAATCCGGCGACCGCGATGCATGACCGGGCCGGGTATGGCTCCTCGAACCAGTGGGCATAGACTTCGTTGACCGCGCCGAAGTCGGCCATGTCGGTCAGGAAGACGGTGACCTTGATTGCCCGGTGCAGGCCGGTACCTGCGGCCTCCAGTACCGCGGCGAGGTTGCGCAACGCCAAATCAGCTTCGGCCGCGACGTCAACCTTCGGCACCTGGCCGGTGGCCGGGTCAATCGGTACCGAACCGGAGGTGTACACGAAACCGCCGACCTTGACCGCCTGGCTGTATGGCCCGACCGGTGCCGGAGCCTTGTCGGTACGAACTGCTTCCATCTTCATCTCCATGATACCAGGTTTCCCATTGCGATCGAGTAGAGCTTCGTTGCGGAAGTATCGGCCCGGGACAGCATCACGATCGGCCGGCGCGCGCCGACAACAAGACCGCAGGCCTTGGCGCCGCCGAGGTACTGTAGCCCCTTGGCGAGAACGTTGCCGGTTGCCATTGAGGGCACGACCAGGATGTCCACATCGCCCGCGACCTCGCTGGCGATTCGCTTGACTCGCGCCGCCTCGGCCGAAAGCGCGACGTCTACCGCCAGCGGCCCCTCGACAAGCGCCTCACCGAACTCGCCCTGCTCGCCCATCCGGGTGATAATCGCCCAGTCCAGCGTCTCAGCTATGTTGAGCTTGATTCTCTCCACCGCGGATAGCAGAGCCACCTTGGGCCGGGAGTTGCCGAAGAACAACGATAGTTCGACCGCGTTGCGGACGATGTCGATCTTGCGTTTCAGGTCCAACTCGGCGTTGATGCCGCCGTCGGTTATCGCCAACGCCTTGTGGTAGCTCGGGAGTTCGAGGTAGGCGACGTGACTCAGGATGCGGTCATCCCGCAGACCGGAATCGTCGGCCAGCACGCCCTTCAAGAATGTTGCGCTGTCAACCTGGCCCTTCATCAGGAAGTCGCCGTTGTCGGCGGCATCGCGAACCGCGGCGTCAACCGCCGCCCGCAGTTCGGCCCGGTGGTGAATCTCGAAACGGGCCGGATCTACCTTCAGGCTCGCGCAGATTGTCGTGATGCGCTGTTCATCGCCGTAAAGCACGGCGGTAACGATCCCTTCCCGCTCGGCCTCGGCAAGGGCCTCAATTGCCGCGCAGTCTTCACCGCAGGCGACAACGCACCGCCGACGGCCCTTCTTGCGGGCCAGCGCGAGCATACCCTCGAAGGTGCCGGTCGGACCGAGGTCAACAGCCATAGTACAGGTCGTACTCCCGGGGATGAGGCCGGAGGTGGACCGCGTCCGCCTCGGCCCGCCGATAGCCGAGCCAGAATTCAAGGAGCGAGGTCGGGAAGACGTCGGCGCGGCACAGGTAGTCGCTGTCCTTCCTGAGCGCCGCGAGCGCCTCGGGCAGGGAACGAGGCAGAAGCTTGGAGCCGAACTCCTCCGCCGCATCGCGCAGTTCGCCCTGGAACGGCATACCGGCGTCGAGCCGGCGGGTGATACCATCGAGCCCGGCCAGCGCCATCGCCGCAATCGTCAGGTACGGGTTGCCGGTGCCGTCCGGAATCCGGTACTCGATGACGACGCGGTCCGGATCGGTAACGTAACCCGGGATCCGGATGGCGGCGTTTCGACTGCCGAGCGAGAAGAACGCCAGCGTCGGCGCTTCGTAGCCGGGGACAAGGCGGCGGTACGAGTTGGTGCTGGGATTGGTGATCCCACAGAGCGAAGGAGCGTGTTCAAGTATGCCGGCGATGTAGTGGAGCGCAAGCCCGGAGAGCCGCGTCGGACTGGCCGCGTCGCCGAACAGTGACCGGCCGCCCTTCGACAGGTGCTGATGGAAGTGCATTCCTGATCCTGGCTCGCCGAACAGCGGCTTGGGCATGAACGTCGCGCTCCGACCACACCGGAAAGCCAGGTTACGAATGAGGTACTTGGCGAGCACGACCGCGTCTGCGGCTTGGAGAGCAGGCATCATCCCGGGCTCAACCTCGACATGAGAGTACCGCCCGCCCTCGTGATGGTGGTACTTGATCGGAATCCCGAGTCCGGCCATCATCGCCACCAGCTCATTGCGGAAATCCCAACTCCGGTCGTAGGGCGGGGCGATGTGGTAGGCCGAGCCCTGGCGCAGGGTCATCCCGGTCCGGTCTTCCACGGCGCACTCATCAGCATCAACCCGGTAACCGGCCTCGGCCCCGTCGCCCCCGAACCGGACGCTATCAAACAGGTAGAACTCGAGCTCCGGCAAGACCATCAGGTCACTGCCATTGGTCTCGTCGCGCACGAGCGCAAGCGCCCGACGCAGAACCGCGCGCGGGTCACGAGCGCATTCTTCCCCGGTCAGCGGGTCGCTGATGGCGGCAAGACAGGACAGTGTCGGCTGGTCGGCGAAGGGGTCAATGAAGGCGGTGTCGAAGTCCGGCTTCAGAACCATATCGCCGGCGTCAACCGTCCCGAAACCGATGACTGAGGAACCGTCGAAACCTGTGCCGTCAGTAATTGCGGCCTCCAAACGCTCAATCGGCATCGTCACATGCCGAAGCCGGCCGGCAACGTCGGAGTACTTCAGGTCGAGGAAACGGACCTTGTGTTCGCGAATCAGATCTTTGGCTCGCTGCATAGGACAAGGATGCCGTATCGGCCCGCGAAGTCAAGCGGTGCGCCGTTCTCATACGGGGAGGGCGGCCCGGGAAGGCCGCCCTCTTCCTTGCTTCGCGAACCGCTCAGCGCACGATCAGCTTGCGGGTGTCGGAATCTACATCAGACCGAATCCGGCAGAAGTAGACGCCGGGCGATATCGTGCGTCCCTGCTCATCGGTACGGTCCCAGTTCAAGTGACCGCTGCCATCGCCTATCCCGCGTTCCAGCACCCGAACAAGCCGGCCCGCGAGGTCATAGACCTCGATGCTGAGCCTGCTGCCCATCGGAGCCGAGTAGCCGATGCTGACGCGCTCCCCCATCGGGTTGGGCCGGATTTCGGTAATCAGCAGACGCTTGCCGGACGGAACCACCGGCTCGCTCACCGCAAGTCCCGGGCCGGAAGCGGCCCAGTGTATCGCCTGGCGCAACAGCCTTCGGGCATTCTCGTCACCAAAATAGGGTTCATTGTTGTATATCGAGAAATCCCCGAAGTAGATTGGTCCGAGGTAGACAGTACGCCCGGTACCGACTTCCTGGCAGGCGATTGCCGGCACGCCGGACGCCGCGGTGTAGTCCCCGAGAACCAGTGCTCCCGAACGAACCCCGGCTTCGGGGTACTCACCGTAGTCCTGGACAGAGAAGTTGCTCACGCCAGAGGTTATCGGGTGGGAGCTGTCGAGTATCCGCACCTGCTCGCCCGACACGAACGCATAGCCGTCGCTGCAATCCACCGGGCCGACCGAGTCCATCGCCGAGTTCGGACCCGGCCCGTGGTAAATGCCGTTGACCAACCAGCCCGCTCCCACGAAACCGCCGCCGGCACGAACCCATCGCAACAGCAGTTCGTCGAACTCCTCGTAATCATTGTCGGCCAACCCCACGTCGCCCGTCACCAGCACGTCATAGGCGGCGAGTTTGTCCCATTCGTCCACCTCGGACCCGGTAACTATCGTCGAGGTCCAACCGTAACTGCGGCACAGCGAGTCCATCACGTAGCAGGCGTTGGGCGCAATCCGCCCGATTGACAGCTCGTTGACCTCAATCGCGACGCGGATTATGTTGTCCGACGCGGTGGTTGTCCGAGAGAGAGTATCGTTGCGCCTGTTCTCATCGGACTCCAGGTCATGGAAGAGACGGACGACGTATTCGGCACCGTCCGGACCCACCTCCCAGGCCGGGAATGTGAAGCCCAGCGTCTCGCCGATGCCGATACTGCTGACCACAAGGGACTCGACGTAGACCTCGACACCCGAGGAGTCAACGACACAGAGCACGTGGAACCCGCCCTCGACATAATCGCCGGGATTCCGGATGGAGAGACTGGGAATCGTGGTCCGGGAAGCACGAACCTGGTCGCCGATGTTGGTTGCGACGACAGCGATATCGTGTCTTGGCCCCGGGGGCGGCGTGTTCTCCACCGCCAGCATCGCGCAGATCCGGCCCGTCCCGAAGGTGTTGTTCTTCGGCAACGGCGTGCCGTACGGTATCACCGAGTTCTCCATTATCTCGTCCACTTCCTCGGGCAG
>DSBX01000128.1 GCA_011049385.1 Caldifarciminota bacterium
CCCCAGCGCGGGGCCTCGGCGTAGAGGCTTTCGGTCATCACCCAGTCGCGGTCGTGTTCGAAGGGGGAGAGGGTGTAGAACCGGTCCGCGACGTAGTCGGCGGCGTTGCCGAAGGTGAAGCCCGCGACGTTGAGGCAACTGGTGTCCTCCTTGGGGAAACGGAAGCCGCGGCCGTGGCGGCCGTCTTCGTTGTCGAAGCCGATGTTGCCGCGGGCGGTCAGCGTCAGCGCGCAGGCGCCGGTGTCCACCTCGGCCGCGACCCGGCCCGGGTGGCCGACCGGCACGTCGAAGCAGAACTCCCAGGTCCGGCCGTCGGCGTTGAGCGCGGCGTAGACTTCGGCCCGACTGCCGGGGGCGATGTCGGGCGCGGCCCGGAGCCGCAGGTCGGAAGTCGCGGCGCTGTCGCCGGCCGCAATCGGGCCGATTGATGCGGTCGAGTCGGTCGCGACGAGGCCTGGCGAGAGGCCGCGGATGAGGACCGTGCCGCCGGACGAGGCGGTCCGGCCGATGTTACGGACCGCGAGCGTCAGGGTGACGGTCTCACCCGGCTCGAAGATGCCGTTCTCGCGCGGCTGGCCCGCGTCGCAGACGTCGGCCCCGGCATGGACCAGCACCGGCTCGGGCGCGCCCTCGATGACGCGGACGGTGCAGGCGGCGGCGAGGAGGTCGTGGCCGGTGGCGGTGAGGACGAGCTCCCCGGTCGTGAGCGGGTGGACCGCCAGCCGGGCCTGGCCCGAGGCATCGGTCCAGCCGGTGGCGTGGACCTCGTCGCCTTTCCAGGCGCAGACCAGCGCGCCGCTGACCGGCGCGTCGCCGTCGGTGACCCGCACCGTGAGCGTGCCCGCGCCGGTCGGGAAGACCGAGTCCGCGGCCAGCGCGAGCGGAGCGGGCGGCGCGGTCCAGAGGTCGATGGCCGGGTCGCCGAAGAGGTTGAACTCGGTCATGCACCAGCGCCAGAGCTGGTCGTAGAGCGCGGCCCCGGCGTAGACCTCAAGGCCGCGGTGGTGGGCCGCGCCGAGGATGTTCTCGCCCTCGACCAGCCACTGGTCGTAGAACCGGATGACCAGCTTCTCGGACGGGCCCATCGAGGGCGGGGTGCCCCAGCCGTAACGGGAGTTCATCTTGACCGCGATACAGCCGCCGTCGGGCGCGTTGTGGGCGATTTCCGCGATGCAGTCCTCGGCCTCGAAGTTGCCGGGCGTGCAGGCGATGGAGGTCATCACGCTGAAGCGGCGGTCGTTGGTCTGGCTCCGGGCGTAGCTCGAGGTGTAGATGGACGGCCCGGTCTCGCAGTAGACCCCGGTCTCGTTGCCGTGGCCGCAGGGGTCGAAGATGGCGTAGCCGCGGTTGAACGAATCGGACACCACCCGGGCCGAGGCCGGGTTGATGAGCTGGGTGGCGGTCCAGCCCTGGGGCAGGATGCCGATGACCGAATCGTGGACGAAACGGCCGTGGTAGTTGACGCTGTGCCAGAGCCAGCCCGAGGGGAAGAGCGCGCGGGTGATGAACCCCGGGTCCGGGTCGTTCTCATAGGTCATCACCTTGCTGATGAACGACGCGACCTCGGCTTCGTTGTCCATCGAGGCGCGGCCGACGGTGACATCGGCGTAGAAGTCCACCGAGTCTTCGGGCTCACCGAAGATGTTGTTGTTGTTCGAGTCCCAGGAGAAATCGAGGTCGGCGAAGTAGAGGTCGGTCGGTACGTCGCCGACCTCGCCGCCGACACGGACGCGGATCTTGCGGCAGGGGACGATGGCGTTGTCGCCGGCAAGCAGGACGTAGGACAGTCCGCGGTTCTCGTACAGGTCCTTTATCATGTTGCGGGTCTTCTCCTGAAGGTCCCGGCCCGGGTAGCGGCCGCTCACCCACTCGACGGTGCGGATTTCGGCGCGCAGGCCGCGGGCGGTGCGGTAGTCGGCGAAGGGCCGGAACGACTCGACGAAGCGCTCGCCGGTGACGATGAGGTAGTCAATCTCGGGCAGGTCGCGCTCGGCCGCGGGCGGAGACCAGGTCCGGAGCCATTCCGGGTTCGCGACCAGCGTGCGCAGGCCGTCCCGGGCGCGGTCGCGCTGGCCGGGCGTGAGCGCGATGGGGGATATGTCGTCATCCCAGCGGACGGTGATGCGCAGGCGGCGGTGGAGCGTGAGCCGGCCGTCGGCCGGGCGCCAGGCCAGCGGAGAGACCTGGACCGCGACCAGCCGGAACCCGGTCGCGTTGCCGGTCCGCCAGTCGGCCAGCGGCCCGGGCGGCCAGGAACCGGGCGCGTCGTACACCGCCGGGTCGGGCGGCACCGGGGGGCGGGCAGGTTTGGAAAGCGGGTGCGGTTCCGGGGTCGGCGCGATGCGGAAGCCGCCGGTGAGAGCCTTCGATTCCAGCGCGGTCACTTCGACCGATGTTACCCGGGCGCCGGCCGGCACGACCAGCGTCACCGGCACGACCGGCAGAGCAGGCCGGCCGGGTGCGGCGGTGAGGATGCCGCGGCCGAGCTCGACCACGTCCCAGCCCTCGAAGCGGCTGAAGCTGAGCTCGGCTTCACTGATTGTGACGTCGTGGGAGTAACTGCCGGCAAGGGCCAGCAACGGCAGTAACACAAGGGCGCAGAACTTCATCGAGACACTCCTCGCATTCGGGCATTACACGTTCAGGTTGAGACCCTGCTGACCTGGCGCAGGGAAAGGCAACCAGGAATTATACCGGGTCCTTCACGGCAGGCAATGCCGGACCTTCCTTTGCCGCATCGCACCGCCCCGAGTTCCGGCCGGGGCAATAGCACTTTCAGGTCTGTCTCCGTGGCCGGCCGGGTAGCCGTTGTCCCGGCCGCCGGGGGGCTTCCGCGGCGACTCATGAAGCGGCCGGTGCGGAATGGGCGTCGGCGTGGGTTCGTTCGAGAGAAAGCGAAGACGGGTCAGCGCCGCGTCTTCGTTCGCTGGCGGCGGGCATGGGCGGATTCGAGGACCGCGAAACCGATCTGGGCACACTGGAAGTTGACTCTCTCGAGGTCGGAGATGAAGTCGAGGTAGATTGAGGAGGTGTCGAGCTCTTCGCACCGGCCGCGGCCGAGCCGAGCGAGGTGGCGGTTCTGGAGTTGGCGCTGGCGTTCGATGCCCCGGTTCTTGGCGGCGGCGAGCCGGGATGCGAGGTCGGTGTTCCAGGTGGCAAGACAAGCGAGCGCGCCGGCGAGGTTCTCGGCGATTTCGGCGTGGAAATCCCGGACGTCTTCGAGGGCTTCGGCCGAGAAAGCGAGGCCTTGTTCGATGTTCTTGTGGGCGTAGTCCATCAGGTTCTTGGAGATGATGTCGGCGATGTGTTCCAGCGCGTCGGTAGCGTGGAAGAGGGCGATGACCCGGCGTGAGAGTTCCTCGGGCATTTCTTCCTGGGCGACCCGGGCGACGAAGGTGTGGATGCCGGTTTCAAGCTCGTCAACCTGGTCGTCGGCGGCGACGAGGTCGCGCCGTCCTTCTTTGTCGCGTTCGGAGAAGACGGTGAAGGCGCGCAGGTACATTCGCTGAACGCGGTCACCCATTCGGAGGACTTCCCGGGTGGCCTGGGCGACGGCCAGTTCCGGGGTTTCGACCGCGCGCGGGTCGAGGTAGCGGGGGCCGAACTGTTCGGCCGGTCGGGACCGGACCAGTTTCTCGAGCAGGCGGCGATAGGGTCCGAGCAAGGGCAGGAAGAGCGCGACCGCGAAAAGGTTGATGAGGGTGTGGGCGTTGGCGACCTGGCGGGGAAGCTCGCCGGCGGTGGCGGCGATGAGCCGTGCCAGCCAGGGGAGCAGAGGCAGGCAGACCGCGACGACCGCGACCTTGAAGAGGACGTGCCCGGCCGCGATGCGCCGGGCTTCGACGCCGGCGCGCCAGGAGGCGAGTACCGCCGCGAAGCCGGTGCCGATGTTGGCGCCAAGGATGAAAGGCAGGGCGGCGCGAAGGTCTAGCAGACCGGTGAAGGAGAGACCGACAAGAAGCCCGATGGTGGCGGCCGAGGAGCGGACGAGCGCGGTGAAGATGAGCGCGAAGCCGAGTCCAAGCCAGGGTGAGCGGCCGAGGAAGGCGACCGCCGAGGCGGTGGCAGGCAGGTAGCGGAGCGGCTCGGTGGCGGCGACGACGAGGCCGAGCGAGAAGAAGACGAGGCTGAAGCCGAAAACCGCCTGGCCGATATTGCGGAGCCGGCGGTGGGCGAGCATGAGCAGGAAGCCGCCACCGGCGGCGACGAGCGCGTAGTCGTAGAGCCGGAAGGCGAGCGCCTGGACGGTAAGGGTCGTGCCGATATCGGCGCCGAGGATCACGCCGAGGGCCTGGCCGAGGCCGAGAATGCCGGCTGAGGCAAGGCCGATGAGCAGGGTGGTGGTCGCGCCCGAGGATTGGAGCACGGTCGTGACGATGATGCCGACGAGGACGCCGAGGAAGCGATTGGCGGTGAGCGAGAAGAGGAGCGCGCGCAGGCGCTTGCCGGCAACCCGGCGCAGTCCCTTGGAGCCGTAGTAGAGGCCGAAGAGGAAGAGGGCGAGCGCCCCGAGAAATTGCGCGGTGGCGACGAAGTACCAACCCCGACGCAGGGCGGTCGAGGTGAAGGCGAGTTCCCGGTTCCCGGCCCGGGCGCTGACCTGGTAGTCGCCGGTGGCACGGCCGAGTTGGAGCCGGGTGCGGGCGAACCCGAGCGGGTCGGTCCGGACGAGCGTGTCCGAGAGCCGGGCCTGCGATTGCGGGGTCGCATTGGCGCGCGGTTCGGCGGTAACCGCGAATCGCACCGGCACGTCGGCAACCGGTTCTTCCGCCTGCGTGACCTGGACGACCAGTTCCTGCGGCAGTTCAAGGCCGGCTTCGCCGGCCTGCAGGTTGCCGGAGATGTCGAGCTGTTCGAGCACTGCGTAGGTGAGTTCGTGGTGTGGGAGCGATTCTTCGCCGTGTGCGGCCAGGACGATGAGCAGGCAGAGCAGGACCGGGGCAGGTGCTTTCATCCGCGTCCGGGCCCGGGGCTACGGCTCGACCGGGCGGCCGGCCATGGTGCCGTGCCGCTGGTATTGCGCGAAGAGCCGGCCCCAGGGGGTCTCGGCCCGCCACTTGCGGTAAATCTTCGAGTCCTTGAGCGGCCAGTGGAGGTAGTCGTGGTTGGCTTCGGAGACGAAGATGGGGATGTTGACGAGCCAGGTGCGGAAGAGGAGTTTCTGGAGGAACTTGGTCGGGCCGTACCAGGACATCCAGCCGAGGAACTTGTGGAAACTGCGGCCGACGGCGAAGTGCCAGTTCTCGCCCGAGATGTCGTCGCCGACGACCTCGATTTCCCGGACGTCGCCGACACCGAGACCCTTTTCGTGGCCGAGCCGGATGTAGCCGATGGAGAGCGGGTCGAAGCCCATCATCCTGGCGGCGACCGCGTCAATCGCGACCTGGTCGCCGGAGGCGAGGATGACGTTCTTGACCTGCGGGTCCATCGTGCGCGGGCCGGGGCCGTTGCCGGCGGTGGTGCCGTCCATCACCGCGAAGACGCCGGGGTGAATCTCTTTCTGGATGCTCAGCAGGTCCACCAGCGTCTCGTGGATCCAGCTGTGGGTGTAGTGGCGATGGGTGGCGAGCAGGCCGCCGAAGGCGTTCTTCATCGCGCCGGTGGTGGTGGTGTAGATGTGGCATTTCACCGTCGGCAGGTGGACGATGTTCTTGCCCAGGAAGTAGTCGGGGAGGCGGATGCCTTCCGGGTAGATGTGGTCGAGCGCGAGCATCTCGGCCTTCGGTTCGTACGGCAGCCAGGTCATATCCTCCGGTTTGAAGTTGTAGAGCACCGGCAGTTCGTAGTGCTTGAAGATGGGGACGTAGCCGTTGAGGTCCTCGCCCTTGTGGGTGTCAATGACGACGGTCTTGTTCTGGACGACGGACAGGTCGTTGTAACCGAGGTCCTTGAGGCCGAGGACGGTGCCTTCGAGCTGCCAGGGCGTGGTGTTGGCCGCGGGCGCGGGGAAGTGCCAGCTGATGTTGTCCTTGAGGATGGTGGTGACGCCGGGCTTGAGGAAGCGGTCGGCCTCCGCCAGCCGGAGCAGGCGGCGGTAGTCGTCGAGGACGGTTTCGGGTCGGGTGCGGAGCACCGCGACCTTGGCACGGGCAGTCACAAGGGAATTATAGCCCTTGGCCGCACGCGTGGCAAACCTCAGACCGGTGTCGCCTCTAGAACTCCCAGGCCAGTCCCAGCATCGGCAGGCGCGGGAGCATCCATATCGCCCGGCGGGTGCCGTCGGCATCGTGGTACCAGGACTGGACGTTGCGGGCATTGGTGGCGTTGAGGACCGAGAGCCAGAGGTCGAGGCCGTGCCCGCCGATGGCGAAGCGCCGGGCAAGGCGCAGGTCGAGCCTGAAGTAGGCCGGGTAGCGGGCCGAGTTGTACTCGCCCGGGATGCAGTGGTTCTCGTAGTAGTGGACCTCGGGCGTGTAGGGCGCACCGCTCGACCAGCGCAGTCGGGCGCTGGCGTCAATCTTGCCGGGCAGGCGGCCGGCCCCGGAGAGGTTGAGGATGTGGGGCTGTTCGCCGTCGGTCGGGACCGGTTCGAGGCCGTGGAGCCAGGAGCGGCGGGCCCGGGACCAGGCGTAGCTTCCCTGCCAGGTGATTACGCCCTGCCGACGGGTGAGGCCCAGTTCCAGGCCGCGGGCGGAGCCGGTGCCGTCGGCGGTGAAGGCGCCGTCGCGGACGACGACCAACCGGTCGAGACGTTTGTCATAGAGGTCGAGGCGGGCGGTGATACCGGCCGGCAGGTCCTGTTCGAGTCCGAAGATGAGGTGGCGGGCGCGGGCGGCGCCGGGCTGGGCGAGGGCGAGGCTGTCCGCGTTGCGATGTTCGGGCGCGGCGAACTGGCGGTAGATGCCCCAGGCGGTGCGGAGGCTGGTGCTCGCACCGGCCTGCCAGCGGGCCTGGAGCCGGGGGCTGGCGACCGCGCCCGGGTCGAGACTGCGGGCATCGAGCCGGGCGCCGGCGCTGACTTGAAGCCGGGGCAGAACGTCCCGGCTGACGCGGGCCCAGGCGTCGCCCTGGCGGAAGCCGATGTCCGCGACGCAGGTGTCGCCCCAGCGCATCGGGTCGAGCAGTTCAAGGGGCAGGGTGCTCTCGTGGCGGTAGGCGACCGAGGCCAGCGAGCCGCCGGCCTCGACCAGCCAGCCCGGTGCGGCGATGAGGTGGCCCAGGACCCCGGCCCGGATGTTGCGCGGCCAGTGGCGGCGGATGTTCTCGCCAAGCGAGTCCCGGACCTCGAAGTCCTGCCGCCGGTCAATGCCGCTGAGTTGGAAGCTGAGCCGCGCCGCACCCGATGGTTGCCAGGCCAGTTTCAGCCCGCCCGAGGTGCCGCGGCTGGCGAGAGTGATGCCGGGGGCGCGCCAGTGGCTGGAGTCGCCGGCGCGGGCGCTCTCGCGCGTGCTGAGCAGGCCGGCGTTGAGCGCCAGGCCGGGAGCAGGCCGGGCCCGGGCGGTGAGCTGGAAATCGGTGTAGGTGGGCAGGATATAGCCGTCGCCGAGGTCGAGTCGGCCGAGCAGGAGGTCAAGGTAGCAGTGGCGCAGGGCGGCGATGAAGCCGTCGCCGCCGGCGGTGCCGAATTCGGCCGCGGCCTCGACCTCGGTCAGGTCAACGCCGCACCGGCCCCGGCGGCCGGGGCGCGGCGGCCGGGTCGTAACCTCCAGTACCGAAGCGGTGCGGTCGCCCCGGTCCGGGCCGAAGCCCCCGGTCGAAAGGCGGACTTCCTCGACGAGCGCCGTGTTGAAGACCGAGGCGAGGCCGGCGTAGTGGTAGGGGTCGGGCATCTCGACGCCGTCAAGCAGGAACAGGTTCTCGCCCGGGGTTCCGCCCCGGACGTAGAGCCAGCCGAAGAAGTCGCCGGTCGAACTGACCCCGGGCAGTGACTGCACCGCCCGGAGGATGTCCTTCTCCGCGCCCGGGATGCGGCGTATCGCCGGACCGCTGAGTTCGTGGGTGCCGGTCGGCCGGGCCGGGCCGGGCCGGACTTCGACTTCGGGAAGGGCAATCGGCCGCGGCCGGAGCAGGACCGGCCGCGGGAGCGGGCCGGGCGTGGCGGTCAGCGCCTTCGCTTCGTAGCCGATGTGGCTGATGGTGAGCCGTGCCGACGGGGTTTCGGGCAGGGTCAGTTCGAACCGGCCGGACTCGTCGGTTGTCGTGCCGGCATCGGCGGCAAGGACGTGGGCGCCGGCGACCGGCCTCATTTCGACGACATCGAGCACCTGTCCGACGATGTGACAGGTCTGCGAAGCAACCAGCCCAAGAATGATGATTGTGGCGGTCATCCCGGCCGACGGGTCGGGATGAGCCGGTGTGCGGCCTGCGCGTGCCGTGTCGAGTCGCGCACCTCGGCCTCCGTTTTCTCCCCCGGCAGGCAAAGCGGAATCGGCCGGATGGAACGGGGCACAGTTGAAAACAGCCTCTCCGGACACGGCGATGCCGCCGCCCGGTCCTCCGTCATCTCAGCCACGGAATGATAGCGGCAAAACGTCGTCCGGTCAAACGAGCCCGCCGGGTTCGCTTGACGGTTCGGTGCGGGCCGATATACTCCCGTCATGCCGCAATGTGCCGGAGAGGAGGCCCTGCCGTGCTGAACGACCCGAGAGTTGTCCGGCTGTTCGAGGTGCTCACCACGAGCGAGAACGCCCGGGTCGAGCCGGTGTTCGCGCCGCGGGCCGACGGCTGGGTGAGTTACCCCGAGGTCGAGGAGCAACTCGGAGTGGACGCCGCCTACGCGGCCCGCCTGCTCGAGGACCTCTGCCGGCTCGGCTACCTGCGCCGCGAGTTCCACGAAAGCGTCCAGTTCTGCCCGGTCTGCAACTCGCAGGACCTCAAGCTCGTCTGCCGCTGTCACAAGTGCGGGTCCCGGTACCTGGTGCGCAAGCGGGTGCTGGAACACAAGGCCTGCGGTCTGTGCGCGCCGGAGGAAGAGTTCGAGCGCGAAGGCACGCGCCCGGGCGGGGATGCCGGGCCGCGCTTCTGTCCCAAGTGCCGGAGCGAGATGACGCTTGTCGGCGCGGACTACGAGGACCGGGGCACCCGCTACCGCTGTGGCGACTGTACGGAACTGGTCGAGGAGCCGGTCGAGGAGTGGCACTGTCGGAGTTGCCGTCGCGTCTTCGGCAAGGCGATGCTCCGTTACGAGACCCTGCACCGCTACGCGGTCAACAAGGCCCAACTCGCCCGCCTCCGGGTCGAGCGGATTCCCAAGGCCCGAGTGCGCGATTTCCTCACCCGCGAGGGCTACGAGGTCCAGGAGACGGTGCACGCGGTCGGCCGGTCCGGGGCCGAGCACGAGATTGACCTGCTCGCGACCAAGCGTTCCGGTCCGCTCGAACACCGCATCGTCGTCGGCTTCGCCAGCGACGAGAAGCCGGTCGAGAGCGAGGAGGTCATCAAGCTCTACGCCAAGGCCTATGACGTCAACGCGCAGGACATCATCATGGTCGCCTCGCCCGGGCTCAGCGACGACGCCCGCAGTTTCGCCGGCCATTACCACATCAGGGTTTTCGATTCCGAACAGCTCAACCGCGCGGACGTCGAGCTGAATGTCTGAGCCGGGACGGCTCCGGGTTCCTTGAGCGCGCGTCGGCTGTTCGTCTGGTCCGCCGTCCTCGCGCTGTTTCTCGACCAGCTTACGAAACTGCTGGTGCAGGGCGCGTACATGACCGGGCCGCCCGAGACCTGGCGGGGTGTCCGCCTGCTCGGCGAGGTGCTGTCAATCACGCCGGTGGCGAACCCGGACGGGCTGTTCAGCTGGAGCTACGGGCCGCGGTTCATGTACATCGTTCTGCCGTTGTTCGGCATAGGTCTGGTCATCTGGTTCGCGCTCCGCAACCGGGACCGCTGGTCATCGGCCGCCTACGGGCTGATTCTCGGCGGCGCGGTCGGCAACCTCATTGACCGGGTGCGGCTGGGCTGGGTCATTGACTTCATTGACTTCCGCCTGCCCCAGTTCCGGTTCCGCTGGTTCACCTTCAACCTCGCCGACGCCTTCCTCGTCGTCGGTATCCTTCTCCTGCTCGCCCGGGGGTTGTTCGGCCGGAAGTCGCCGGCGGCCGCGACGGCGGAACCGGACGCCCCGCCTGCGCCCGACCATGAGACGGGTTTACCTCGACCATAACTCGACGACCCCGGTTGACCCGCGGGTAGCCGAAGCGGTCCGGCCCTATCTCGCCGAGTTGTTCGGCAATCCCTCGAACCTGCACAGCTTTGGCCGCGAGTGCGCCGAGGGTCTGGCCGGGGCGCGCGAGCAGGTCGCCGGGCTCATCGGCGCCGAACCCGGCGAAGTCTATTTCACCGGTAGCGGCTCGGAGTCGGATAACTGGGCGGTAATCGGCACAGTGCTCCGGCACCAGGACCGGGGCCGGCACATCATCGCCAGCCCGGTCGAGCACGGCGCGGTGCTGGAGTCGGTGCGCTATCTCTGCCGTCGGGGTTTCGAGGCGACCTGGCTCCGGGTGGACGAGCACGGGCTGGTGGACCCGGACGAGGTCCGCCGCGCCATCCGGCCGGACACGATTCTCGTGACGGTGATGCTCGCCAACAACGAAATCGGCACGCTCGAACCGGTGGCGGAGATTGCCGCCGTCTGCCGCGAGCGGGGCGTCATCTGCCACACCGACGCCGTCGCGGCCGCGGGCAAGACCGAGATCAACGTCGCGGCGCTCGGGGTGGACCTGCTGACGATTTCCGGGCACAAGCTCCACGCGCCCAAGGGCGTCGGTGCGCTCTACATCCGGGACCGGGTCGAAATTGACCCGCTGATTCACGGCGGGCACCAAGAGCGGGGGATGCGGGCCGGGACCGAGAACGTGCCGGGCATCGTCGGGCTGGGCAAAGCCTGCGAACTGCTGGCGCGGGAATGGCCGGACAACGCGAAGCGAATGCGCGCCAACCGGGATCGGCTCGAGGCGGGCATCCTGGCGCGGATTCCCGAGGTCCGGCGCAACGGGCACCCGGAACGGCGGATTCCAAACACCAGCCACTTCAGCATCGCCCATGTCGAGGGCGAGGCGTTGCTCCTGAGTCTGGATCTCGAGGGCGTCGCGCTCGCTTCCGGCTCGGCCTGCTCGGCGGGCACGACCGGGGCTTCGCCCACGCTCGAAGCCATCGGTGTGCCGCCGCTCTACCGCAACTCGCCGCTCCGCTTCTCGCTCGGCCCGGAAACCACCGCGGACGACGTTGACTACACGCTCGATGTGCTCGAGGCGGTCGTCAAGCGACTGCGTGATATCTCGCCGACCTGGCGGCGCGCTTAGACGTCGAACAGCACGACCGCCCGCCAGCCTTCGGGCATCCGCTCCAGCCGGTAGTCGTGGTAGGTCGGGCTCTTCACTTCCAGCTTCGGCCGGTGGCGGGCCGGGTCGAACGGTTCGCCGGTGAACTCGGCGTGGAGTCCGGTCCCGTCCGGCGCGAGCGTGATTGACTCGACCCGGCGCAACGCGAAGCCCCGGGTTTCGAACAGGAAGAGCAGTTCCCTCAGCCAGTCCAGGAACAGCGCGTCGCGGTCCTCGGCCTCGAGCGCGAGCTCGTGGCGTTCCCGCGAACGCACCGCCTCCCGGTCGAGCATCGAGGCGAAGAGTCCTTCGGCCGCGACCCGGAACAGGTCCACGAGGCCCGGCGCGGTGAACTCCAGCTTCAGGTCCGAGGTGTGAGCGAGCCGGCGCCAGCCCCGGGGCAACTCAGTTCGCGGCAAGGCCGGCGACCCGGCGTATCAGCCGGACCATCTCGTGCGGTTCCACCGGCTTGAACACCACTCCGCCGATGTCCATCGCCATCGCCTGCCGGGCCAGCTCGGTGTCGGTGTAGGCGGTGATGACAACGAACTTCATCGCCGGGTGCGCGGCCCGGAGGCGGTTGATGAGCTCGATGCCGTTGAGCCCGGGCAGGACCAGGTCAATCACCGCCAGCGCGAATTCGGTGGTTTCCGCCTGCCGGAGCGCGCGTTCGGCGTCGGTCACGGCGGTCACCTCGAAGCCGTTGATGGACAGGATGTCGGCCAGGGTCTCGACTATGCCATTGTTGTCGTCCACCAGCAACAGCGGAAGCGATTCTGCCATCGCACCTCCTCCGGTTGTCAATGCCTGCGAAAGCGGAAGCGAACGGTCGTGCCCTGGCCCGGGGCGCTTTCGATCTCCAGCGTGCCGCCGTTGGCCCCGACCAGGGCGCGGGTGGTCGGCAGGCCCAGCCCGGTCCGGCCGGTCGAAGTCGTAAAGAGCGGCTCGCCCGCGCGGGCGAGCACTTCCGGGCTCATCCCCGGGCCGTCGTCGGTCACCTCGATGACCGTCTCGCCGTTCCCGGCGCGACAGACGACCCGGACCGTGCCGCCGTCGGACAGTACCTGGGCGCTGTTGGTAAGGACATTGGCGAGCGCGAGACTGAGCTGGACCGGGTCACAGAACAGCGAGGCGCTGGGCGGGATGGCGGTCTCGACCCGGATATCGTCGAGCAGGCCGGCGCGGTCAACCGCCGCGGCGACGACCACTTCGACATCCGACAGCGACCGGTCCGGCGGGGCGGCGGTGGTGAGGCCGGCCAGGTTGTCAACCATCCCGGTGATGGTGCGGATTTCGCGGAGCAGGATGCCGAGGTGGCGGCGGACCTTCTCGGCGGTGTTCGTGTCAAGCTGGATATTCAGGAAGTAGACCGCGTTGCGCATCACGGCGAGCGGCTGGCGCAACTCGCCGGACAGGCGGGAAGCCAGTCGGCCGACGCCGGCCAGTTCGTCGGGCCGAAGCCGGGGTGACTGCTCGTCGCCGTTGCTCTTTCCAGCCGTCGGGTTCATTGGAAGTGAGTTTAGCCGCAGCGTGGCGGACTGTCAACAGGACGGGGCTTGAGCACGAAGAAGGACGCCGGACGGCGAGAGCTTCGTTCCGGCCCGGCCGGGAGCGTTTCAGCGCCGGGCGGTGAGCGGGGCGGTGGCG
>DSBX01000259.1 GCA_011049385.1 Caldifarciminota bacterium
ATGGAGAAGGTCGGCAAGGAAGGCGTCATCACCGTCGAGGAAGCCAAGGCGATGGAAACGAGCCTTGACGTCGTCGAGGGGATGCAGTTCGACCGCGGCTACCTGTCCCCCTACTTCGCGCTCGAACCGGGCACGACCACGCCCCAGAGCCCGAAGATGGAAGCCGCGCTCGAGAACGCGCTGGTCCTGCTCTACGAGAAGAAGATAACCTCGATGCGCGACCTCCTGCCGGTGCTGGAGAAGGTCGCCCAGAAGGGCAGGCCGGTGCTGGTCATCGCCGAAGAGGTCGAGGGCGAGGCGCTGGCCGGGCTCGTCGTCAACCACATCAAGGGCGTACTGCGTGCCTGCGCGGTGAAGGCCCCGGGCTACGGCGACCGGCGCCGGGCGATGCTCGAGGATATCGCGGTGCTGACCGGCGGCAAGCTGGTGTCCGAGGACCTCGGCATCAAGCTCGAGAACGTCCAGGTCAGTGACCTCGGGACCGCCAAGCGGGTCGTCATTGACAAGGAGAACACGACCATCGTCGAGGGCGCGGGCAAGAAGGCGGATATCACCGCCCGCATCGAGCAGATTCGCAAGCAGATCGAGGAAACCAAGTCCGACTACGACCGCGAGAAACTGCAGGAGCGGCTGGCCAAGCTGGCCGGCGGCGTCGCGGTCATCAACGTCGGCGCGGCGACCGAGGTCGAGATGAAGCAGAAGAAGGCGCTGGTCGAGGACGCGCTCCACGCGACCCGGGCCGCGGTCGAAGAGGGCGTGGTGCCGGGCGGCGGCGTCGCCCTGCTCCGGGCTCTGCCCGCTCTGGAGAAGATGAAGCGCGACAACGAGGATGAGCAGGTCGGCGTCAACATCGTGCGCAAGGCGCTCGAGGAGCCGATTCGCCAGCTCGTGCTCAACGCCGGCGTGGACGGCTCGATCGTCGTTGCCAAGGTCCGCGAGGGCAAGGGCAACTTCGGGTTCAACTGCGAGACGATGGAGTACGTGGACATGTTCGCGGAGGGTATCATTGACCCGACCAAGGTGACGCGCACGGCTCTGCAGAATGCGGCCAGCGTGTCCGGACTGATGATTACCACCGAGTGCGCCATCGTCGAGAAGCCCGAGAAGGAAAAGACCCCGCCGATGCCCGGTGGCGGCGGCATGGGGATGGACTACTAGTCCGTTTCAACTCCGGGGGGCGGGCATCGCCCGCCCCCCGGTTCTCGCCTGCCGATGCCCACCTACGAGTACCAATGCCGCAAGTGCGGGCACCGTTTCGAGGTCTTCCAGCGCATCGTTGACCCACCGGTCCGAAACTGCCCGAAGTGCCGCGGCCGGGGCAGTGTCGAGCAGTTGATATCAGGCGGCAGCGGCCTGATTTTCAAGGGCTCCGGTTTCTACATCACCGACTACAAGAACAAGTCCGGCGGAGGGAGTCCCGGGGCAGGGAAGAGCCCGGACAAGAAGCCGGACACCGGGTCATCCACCACTTTCCCCGATAAGCCCGTCAAGGGCGACGGCAAGTCCGGCTCGACGGATTAGCCGGGTCCGTTTTCCCGCCAGTCACTGCCCGGTACCTCCGACGCCCGATGTTGTGGTGTCGCAGATGGTGGATGCTACCTGTTGCGGTTCGTGTCCAAAGGGGGCAGGAAACGGCAGCTTAGAGCTCGGTTTCGCACCCCCCCTTTGCGGCCGGGACAAGCGGCGGAGGCGGCGAAATAGCTTGGAGCGTCCTAACATACTTGATTTCAGTGGCTTGAGGGATTGTGGTCGTGGTGATAGATGTAGTTGACTTCGTGCGTTTTCTGTGTACTCTTTAGTCACAGAGTCATCGCTCTTTGATAATTCGGAATGTAACCCAACAGCGTGTTCGGGCCGTGCCAAATTCCTTAAACTCCAAGATTTTTCGCTTGGAGGGTTTGATCCTGGCCCAGGACTAGCGCTGGCGGTGTGTCTTAGACATGCAAGTCGAGCGGGGTTCTTGTTGGTAGCAATACCGACTTGAATCTAGCGGCGAACGGGTGAGTAACGCAAGAGCAATCTACCCTGAGGATGAGCATAACTTGCCGAAAGGCGGGCTAATTCTCTCTGTGTTGCGGGGGAGGCATCTCCTCTTCAATAAAGGCGCTGCAAGGTGTCGCCTCAGGAGGGGCTCTTGTCCCATCAGCTAGAAGGCGGGGTAATGGCCCACCTTGGCTACGACGGGTAGTCGGCGTGAGAGCGTGATCGGCCACAGGGGAACTGAGACACGGTCCCCACTCCTACGGGAGGCAGCAGTCTAGAAATTTGGGCAATGCGCGCAAGCGCGACCCAGCGACACCGCGTGGAGGATTAAGTCTTTCGGGATGTAAACTCCTGTCAGGGGGAACGATGCCGTTTCGGAGTAACTGCCGAAGCGGTGACGGTACTCCCAAAGGAAGCCCCGGCTAACTACGTGCCAGCAGCCGCGGTGATACGTAGGGGGCAAGCGCTGTCCGGATTTACTGGGCGTAAAGGGTGTGTAGGCGGATTGGTGTGTCGATGGTGAAAGCTTCCGGCTCAACCGGGAAATGGCTGTCGAAACTACCGGTCTTGAGGGCAGAAGAGGAAACTGGAACTTCCGGTGTAGCGGTAAAATGCGTAGATATCGGAAGGAACGCCAAAAGCGAAGGCAGGTTTCTGGAATGCTCCTGACGCTGAGACACGAAAGCCAGGGGAGCGAACAGGATTAGATACCCTGGTAGTCCTGGCTGTAAACGATGCACACTAGGCGTGGGGACGCAAGTCTCCGTGCCGCAGCTAACGCGATAAGTGTGCCGCCTGGGGACTACGGCCGCAAGGTTGAAACTCAAAGGAATTGACGGGGACCCGCACAAGCGGTGGAGGATGTGGTTTAATTCGATGCTACGCGAAGAACCTTACCTGGGTTTGACATGCAGGTGGTAGGGACCCGAAAGGGAATCGACCGGGGTTTATTCTCCGGAGCCTGCACAGGTGCTGCATGGCTGTCGTCAGCTCGTGCCGTGAGGTGTATGGTTAAGTCCCGCAACGAGCGCAACCCCTGCCTTTAGTTGCTAACCGCTTCGGCGGTGCACTCTAGAGGGACTGCCTCCGTTAAGGAGGAGGAAGGTGGGGATGACGTCAAGTCATCATGGCCTTTATGCCCAGGGCTACACACGTCCTACAGTGGCCGTTACAGTGGGTTGCGACATCGCAAGGTGGAGCTAATCCTCAAAGACGGCCATGGTTCGGATAGCAGGCTGCAATTCGCCTGCTTGAAGAAGGAATCGCTAGTAATCGCTGATCAGCACGCAGCGGTGAATACGTTCCCGGGTCTTGTACACACCGCCCGTCACGCCATGGGAGTCGGCAACGCCTGAAGTCTCTTCTTTGCAAGGGCCCAAGGCGGGGCTGATGACTGGGGCGAAGTCGTAACAAGGTAGCCGTACGGGAACGTGCGGCTGGATCACCTCCTTTCTAAGAGAGTTTGCATGGCCCGAACACGCTCGATTGGTTACATTCCACTACCAAGAAGCGAAGGCCTGGGGTGGGCCTTCTCTTTTTCGGCCGTTTCCGGCGTCAGCGGGGACGGAGCAGGATGAAGCGGCGGGGGATGCCGCCGGGCGCGAGGCGCAGGTCAACCGTGTCGGCGACTGCCAGTGCCAGTCGCCGGAGCAGGCCGGCGGGCAGGGGTTCGGCCGCGGTCGGGTTCTTGAACAGGACGATCGAGCCGTCGGGATGGCAGTGGTCGGCGAGCCGGGGCAGGGTGGTTCGGAGCGGGCCGGTCAGCCGGCTCAGGACCACGTCACAGGCGAGGGGCGGAATCTCTTCGGCCCGGGAGTGGATGACCCGGGTGTTGACGAGGCGGAGCCGGTCGAGCGCGGCGGCGAGGAACTCCGCCTTCTTCCCGACCGATTCCACGAGGTACATCCGGCAGTCGGGCCGGGCGATGGCGAGTGGGATGCCGGGCAGGCCGCCGCCCGAGCCGATGTCGGCCGCGCGGCAGTCGCGGGGCAGAAAGCGTTCGGCCGCGAGCGAGTCCGGGATGTGGTAACTGCGCACCCGTTCCACGTCCCGGCGTGAGACAAGGTTGACCCGGCGGTTCCATTCCCGGAGCAACGCGGCGTAATCGTCGAGCCGGGCGAGCCGGACCGGGTCGAGGTGCAGAGTCTTGAGCGGGGTCAGGATTCCGGGGCCGGCGGAGAATCCGGGATGTAGACGTTGGTTTCGAGGTAGGGGTGGTAGTCGGTCCACTTCACGCCCTTGTTCCTGTCGGTGGCGTCGCGGAACATCGCGACCCGGGCGTCCATGTTGTCGAGGAAGTAGACGATGAAGGCCTCGGCGAACTTCGGGGTCTTGGGCGAGCCGAACTCCATATGACCGTGGTGGGCGAGGATGATGTGGAGGAGTATCCGGGCCAGCTCTTCCGGAAAACCCTTGATGTCGGCAATCCTCTCGCGCACCATCTCGTAGCCCATCACGATGTGGCCGAGCAGGCGGCCGTCGAAGGTATGGTCGAGCGCCGACTCGTAGCTGTACTCCCGGACCTTGCCGATGTCGTGCAGGATGACGCCGGCCATCAGCAAGTCGCTGTTGACCTCTTCGTGAATCGCGCCCGCGGTCTCCGCCATCCGGGCCATGAACAGGGTGTGCTCGAGTAGGCCGCCGAGGTAGGCGTGGTGGACCGCGGCCCCGCCCGGGGCCAGCGCGAACTGCTCGACGAAGGCGGCGTCACCGAAGAAGGAGTCGAGCAGTTGCCGCAGGTGCGGGTCCTTGACCGCGGCGATGTACTGCCGGATTCGCTCCAGCATCTCGCCCCGGTCGTAGCGGCTGGCGGTGACGAAGTCGTCGCGCTTCACTTCCTCGGTCGCGGCCGGGTAGATGGCGCTGACGGTGAGCTGGGGCTTGCCCTGGTAGTCGCCGAGCCGCCCCTGGACCCGGTAGAAGCCGGACGATTCGAGGCACTTGAGCGCGTCCTCGACGCCGTCCCACATTATGCCGTTGACCGTGCCGGAGCGGTCCTGGAACTGGAAGGTGAGAAACGGCGCGCCGTCGCGGCGTTCCTTAATGTCGCGCCGGGTGACGTAGAAGACGTCGTCAACCGCGGTGCCGGGCTTGATTTCGCGCAGGAACTGTTTCTTCACGTCTTGCGCCTCAGAGCGAGAGGCTGAAGGAAATGCGGTGCGTCATCCCGAGCACGCCCATCGGCACGAAGCCGTAGTCGAGTTGGTAGCCGAGGTGCCGGATGCCGAAACCGGTGGTGACGCCGGCGAGAATGTCCTCGCCGCCGCCCGACTTGATGTCCGAACCGGCAGTGTTGTAACCGGCACGCAGGGCGATGATGTCGCCGATCCAGCCTTCGATGCCGGCCCGGACGTGAAAGCGGTCGTCGAGCGCCTTCGTGACGTCCAGCCCGAGTCCCAGCGACGGGTTGGGCCGGAAGCCGAGCCCGGCGATGAATTCGATGGGCATTGGGTCGCGGCCGGACTGAAAGGCCTTGACCTGGTAGCCGACGTTGCGGGCCGCTACGCCGGCGGTGAGACCGCTGAGCCCCTCGACCGGGATGTCGAAGGCGGCGCCGAAGTTGCCGGCGAGGCCGACGGTGAAGAAGGTGTCGATCGAGCCGTAGAGGCCGTGGAGCCCGAAGCCGAGCGCGACCAGGTCGGTGAGGCGGTGAGCGCCGCTGAGGTTCAGGTCGGCGAAGGCGACGCCGAAGGTGCCGAGCTCGTTGCCGAGCGGGTCGGTGCGCTTCATCGTGCCGGAATTGACGTAGACGAGCCCGGCGCCGATGCCCTGGCGGTCGTTGAGCGGCTGGGCATAGGCGATCGAGCCGACGTGGATGCCGCCGACCCAGCTTGAGTACCCGGCCTGGGCCTCTTGTCCCGGCACGTGCGCGGCCAGTGCCGGGCTGTACCAGAAGGCGAGCGGGCTCTCGGCCGAGCCGACCGCGGCCCCGCCCATCGCCGCTTCGCGGGCGCCCGGGGTTATCCTGAGGAAGTCGAAGCCGGCACTGCCGGCATTGTGGTCAATGGCCAGGAGGCTGAGGACAAGCGCAAGTGAGACCATAGTAGAGGCTAGTATCAGGGTTGGCGGCTGTCAAGCTGGAATAGGGGCCGCAGCCTTCACGGATTCTTGACTTGACCTTTCGGCCGGGATTGCCTACTCTTGACCATCCGGGCGAGGCCCGGCAGAAGATATGCCCAAAGTCATTGCGGTTGTAGACGACGAGCCCGATATTCTCGAACTCGTCACCCTGCACTTGAAGAAGGCGGGGTACCGGGTCGAGGGTTTCGGCGATGCGGGCGGGTTCTACCGCTTCATCAGCAGCCGGGTGCCCGACCTGGTCGTGCTCGACCTCGCCCTGCCCGACGCGGACGGGGTTGACCTGTGCCAATACCTGCGCGGCGAGCCCCGGCTCGCCCACGTGCCGGTGATAATGCTGACCGCGCGGGCCGAGGAGACCGACCGGGTCATCGGTCTTGAGACCGGCGCGGACGATTACGTCACCAAGCCGTTCAGTCCCCGGGAGCTGGTTTCCCGGGTGCGGGCGGTCCTGCGCCGGAGCGGCGAGCGGCGCGGGCCGGAGCGGCTGGTGCGGGCCGGACCGCTCGAACTCGATGCCGAGAAGTTCACCGCCCGGCTCAACGGCATGGCGATGGACCTGACCGCGACCGAGTTCCGCCTGCTGGAACTGCTCTGCCGGAGCCCGGAGCGGGTCTACACCCGGGACCAGCTCATCGAGGGCGTCTGGGGCTACGATAAGCCGGTGATAGACCGCACGATAGATACCCACATGCGCAACCTGCGCGAGAAGCTGGGCCCGGCCGGCGACCACATCCGGACCGTCCGCGGCATCGGCTACAAGTTCGTCGGCATCTCGGACTGACCGCCCGGGCGCCGGGTTCTTGACCATTTTCTGAAACAACCTTGATACGGGCCTGAACCCTTTCTGAGACAATCTGCCACACTGAAAGGAGTTTCGATGAAGCGTCTGCTCGTAGTCGCGGCCCTGGCCGCAATGATAACCGGCCTGATGGCGCTCGAGCCTCAGCACCTGCAGTTCGAGCACGTGGGCTGGTTCCGCTACACCAATGTCTCAACATCGTTCGGCATCACCGACCCGGACGTGAGCCGGTTCGGGCTGGAACGAGGGTACCTGCGTACCGGGTACCAGTGGACCGACAAGCTCTATACCAAGTTCACGGTGGACATCTACTCCTCGGACATCACCACCGAGGGTTCGACGGTCAGGATCAAGGAAGCCTATGTTGACTTTGCACTGCCGATCAAGGACTTCTTCTTCACCGCCGGCCTGCAGAAGCATTACTTCGGCCTGATTTACTCCTGGAACTACCTTGACCCGGGCAAGTCGCTCTCCGACGAGTTCGGCGTCGCGGCCAGCGCCGACTACGGCCTGACCATCAACGGCAAACTGCCGAACAAGCTCGGCGAGCTCCAGCTCGGGCTCTACAACGGCGAAGGCTACCGGTACGTCAACAAGTGCGTCAATACCACACCGGAGTTACTGGCCAACGTGCGGCTGACCCCGATCAAGAACCTGATGATCGGCGGGTCGGTGATGCACCACGGCGAGGATAACCGGCGGGCCGAAGAGGACCGGACCGGCATCCTCGGACTGGCGGTGCCGATGCTGGTCTCGGCCGGGCCGTTCACCCTGCTCGGCGAGTTCAACAGCCTCGACTACACCGCGGAGACCGGCCCGGATACGCTCCGGGTCAGCCGGAAGCATTCCCAGTCCGGGTTCGACATCTTCCCCTCGATCACGGTGCTCGACCGGAAGCTGGACGCGTTTGTCCGGTTCAGCTCCTGGGCGCGGCGGGTAGAGCAGGAAGACGGCGGGATGAAGTTGAACGAGGCCCGGAGCGTCTACCGCTACGGCGCGGGCGCGAACTGGCACTTTTACCGCCGCTCGGGCGGCCGCCGGCCGGGGTGCGCGTTTCAACTGGCCTGGACGCGGACACAGGCCCGGGCCGAGGGTAGTGACCCGAAAGATACGATAATGGCCCAGTTCCGGTTTGAGTGGGCCGCACTCATCCCGCCCGCGAAGTAGCCGGGACGGGAGACGAAGGAGAACACGATGAAACGGTTCGCCACACTGGCGGCAACAGCCCTGCTCCTGGCCGGAACGGTCCAGGCCGGGGAACTGCTGATAAAGGGCTCGGATACGATGCTGAACGTGACCCAGCGACTGGCCGAGGCGTTCATGGCGGCGCGGCCGGACGTGACGGTATCGGTCACCGGCGGGGGGTCGGGCGTGGGTATCAACTCGCTGATGAACGGCGAGTGCGACATCGCCAATGCCTCGCGCGACATGCGACCCAAGGAAGACTCGACCGCCCGGGCCAAGGGCATTGACCCGCGGGCGGTGGTCATCGGCATTGACGGCCTGTCGGTCATCGTCAACGAGAAGAACCCGGTCCGCAAGCTGACGATGGAACAGGTCGGCGCCATCTACCGGGGCGAGATCAAGAACTGGAACCAGGTCGGCGGGCCGAACCGGGCGATATCGCTCTACGGCCGCCAGCCCAGTTCCGGCACCTTCGTGCTATTTCGGGATGTGACGCTCAAGGGTGAGTATGCCGTAACCATGCGCCAGATGACAGGAACCGCCGCGATCGTCGAAGCGGTGAAGCAGGACGTGGGCGGTATCGGCTACATCGGGGTCGGCTACCTCAACGAGGCCACCGGCATCGCGTCGGTCGACATCAGGGGGAAGGACGGCAACTACTACTCGCCACTGAATGCCCAGGCGGTGTATGACGGCCGTTACGCTCTTTCCCGTCCGCTGAACCAGTATGTCAACGGCAGGCCCTCGGGTGAGACGCGCGCCTTCTTCGAGTTCGCGCTGAGCGAAGCCGGCCAGAAGGTCGTCGAAGGTGAAGGGTTCTATCCGGTCGGCGGCGACTACGCGGTCCGCAACGCGGCGGTCCTCGGCAACTAGGCAACATCCGTCGGTTCCGGCGGGGCGACATTCAGTTGACACCCCGCCGGGGCGCGGCAAGATACCTCAGGTGAAACTGCGCAACCTTGGTGACCGGGCGGCCCGGCTGGTGTTCTTGGCGAACGCCCTGCTGGCCGCGGTGGTGCTGCTCGGGATTCTCGGCTACCTGCTGGTCTACGGCCTGCGCACCTTCACGGGTACCTCGGTCGCGGGCTTTCTCTTCGGCGGGCGCTGGAACCCTGATGCCTACGGCGAGCCGGTGTACGGGCTGGTGCCGCTACTCGCGGGCAGTTTCTTCACCACCCTGATTGCACTGGCGGTCGGCATCCCGGTCGGTGTTGCGGGTGCGGTGTTCATCGCCGAGCGGCTCAAGGGCAGGTTCCGGGTCGTGGTCAAGACGGTGGTCGAGTTGTTCGCCGGGTTTCCGTCGGTGGTGCTGGGCTTCTTCGGGCTGGTCGTGGTCGCGCCGTTCATCTCCCGGCTGTTCAACGTGCCTTCCGGGCTCGGCCTGCTGAACGCCGGCTTCATCCTGGCGCTGATGTCCCTGCCGACGATCATCTCGGTGTCCGACGACGCGCTCCGGGTCGTGCCCCAGAGCTACCGGGAAGCGGCCTACGCGCTCGGGGCTACGCCCTGGACCACCGCTATCCGGGTCGTCCTGCCCGCGGCCAAGTCCGGGATCCTGGCCGCGGTGATGCTCGGCTTCGGCCGGGCCATCGGCGAGACGATGGCGGTGCTGATGGTCGCGGGCAATGCCGCGATTATCCCGAAGGCGATTTTCGACCCGGTGCAGACGATTACCGCGACCATCGCCATCGAGCTGGGCGAGGTCCCGTTCCACACCACCCACTTCTATGCGCTCTTCGCGCTCGGGCTGGTGCTGTTTCTCATCGCGCTCGCGACCAATCTCGTCGCCGAATCACTGATCCGGCGCGAGAAGAAGAGTTTCACGCTGTGAACCGGGCAACCGGGCCGGGAGCGATTCCCCGCCGGCGTTTCGGCAGCAGCATCGGTTTCGCGGTCCTGGCGGTACCGCTGTTCGCCTTCATCGCTTTCGTTCTCCTGCTCGTCGGCTACCTCGTCGCCAACGGCATCGGGGTGTTGAGCTGGGAATTCCTGAGCAAGCCGCCGACCGCGGGAATGACCGAGGGCGGCATCCTGCCCTGCATCATCGGCACGGTGCTGGTGACATTCGTCTCGCTGGCCTTCTCGGTGCCGGTCGGGGTCTTTTCGGGCATTTACCTCGCCGAGTACGCGCCGAACAACCTGCTCACCCGCGCCATCCGCAGTTCGGTGCGGAGCCTGGCCGGCGTGCCGTCCATCGTCTACGGCCTCTTCGGGGTGGCGCTTTTCGTCAACGCGATGAACCTCGGGATGTCGGTGCTGGCTTCCGGTCTCACGCTCGGGCTGGTCAACCTGCCCTGGATCATCGCCACCTGCGAGGAGGCGATATCGGCCATCCCGTCCTCGTTCCGGGAGGGTGCGCTGGCGCTGGGCTCGACCAAGTGGGAGGCGATCCGGCGCAATGTCCTGCCCTACGCCTTCCCCGGCATCCTCACCGGCGTCCTGTTGGCGGTGGCCCGGACCGCGGGCGAGACCGCGCCGATACTCTTCACCGGCGTCACCTACTACACCCGGCAGTTGCCGAACTCGCTCCTGAGCCGGTTCATGGCCCTGCCTTACCACCTGTTCACGCTCGCGACCCAGCACGACAAGATTGCCGAGGTGCGGCCGGTGGCCTTCGGCACCGCGCTGGTGCTGGTGCTGTTCGTGCTGTTGTTCGACGCGCTGGCGTTCGTCATCCGGATGCGGGTCGCCCGTACCAATACCTGGCAGGTCTAGAGGAGAAAGATGAGCGGCGAAACCAGAATCGCGATTGAGAACCTGAACCTCCACTTCGGCGCCAACCACGTGCTCCGAGACGTCGGCTTCAACATCCCGGCCAACGCGGTGACCGCGATAATGGGCCCGTCCGGTTGCGGCAAGTCCACGCTCCTGCGCTGTATCAACCGGATGAACGACCTGATTCTTTCGGCCCGGATCACCGGCCGGATCGTCATTGACGGCGAGAACGTCTACTCGCCGAGGGTGGACGTCATTGACCTGCGCCGCCGGGTGGGGATGGTCTTTCAGAAGCCGAACCCGTTCCCGAAGTCCATCTTCGAGAATGTCGCCTTCGGCCTGCGCATCCACCGGTTGGGCGACTCGGGCGAGATCCGGGCGCGGGTCGAGAAGGCGCTGGTCCAGGCCAATCTCTGGGAAGAGGTCAAGGACCGGCTCCAGGACAACGCCTTCAGCCTGTCCGGCGGACAGCAACAGCGGCTGTGCCTGGCCCGGGCGATTGCGGTCGGGCCGGAAATCGTCCTGCTCGACGAGCCGGCCTCGGCGCTCGACCCGCACTCGACCGCGAAGCTGGAGGAACTCATCGTCGAACTCAAGCGCGAGTACACGATAGTCATCGTCACCCATAACATGCAGCAGGCGGCGCGGGTGTCGGACCACTGCGCGTTCCTGATGCTGGGGGAGCTCGCCGAGTGGGGCAAGACCGAGCAGGTTTTCACCAAGCCGAAAGACAAGCGGACCGAGGACTTCCTGATGGGCAAGTTCGGATGATGCCGCATCCCGGGAAAGGAGCCTGAAGTGACGATACTGGAGACGAAGATTGCCGAATTGAAGGAGAAGCTCTTCCGGATGGCAGCGCTGGCCGAAACCATGCTGACCGGCAGTATGGAGGCGCTGGTCCGGCGCGACCCGGCCCGGGCGCGGCAGGTCATCGAGGTCGAGGAGCCGAAGGTGAATGCGCTCGAAATGGAAGTCGAGAACGACGCGATCGGGGTGATGGCCCTGCACCAGCCCGAGGCGACCGCGCTCCGGACGCTGGTGATGATTACCCGCATCAACGCCAACCTTGAACGCATCGGCGACCACGCGGTCAACATCGCCGAGGCGGCCTGCTACCTGGCGGACCGGCCGCAGGTCAAGCCGCTGATAGACCTGCCCCGGATGTCGGAACTGACGGTGGCGATGCTGGCCGACGCGCTCGACGCCTTCGCCCGCGGGGACGCCGAACTGGCGCGGGATGTCTGCGGCCGGGATTCGACGGTTGATGCGCTCAAGGACCAGGTCAACCGTGAGTTGGTGACGTACATGATTTCCGACCCGGCGACGATTGACCGGGCGCTCAAGCTGATGATGGTCTCGCTCAACCTCGAGCGGGTGGCCGACCTTGCCACCAACATCGCCGAGGACGCCATTTACTCGGCCCAGGGCCGGGTCATCAAGCACGGCGCGGAGCAGGAGGGCGGCCAGGCCTCCTGATCATGCGCCGTTCCTTGTTCCTGCGGGTCCTGGGCGGTCACCTGCTGGTGGTGACCCTGCTCGTCACCGCCCTGCTCTACTTCCTGCTCGGCACGGTCCGCACCAGTCACGTTGACAATCTCACCGTCCAGCTCGAACGGCTGGCGGTGACGCTGGCCGACCGCCTTGCCGACGAACCGGACACGACCGGGCTCGAACACGAGTTCGAGGCGCTGGGCGAGCGGCTCAGAACCCGGGTGACGCTGATGACGACCGGGGGGCGGGTGCGGTTCGATTCCGAGGCCGATGCGGAGACGATGGAGGACCATTCGGTCCGGCCCGAGGTCATCGAGGCGCTGGCCGGCCGGACCGGGTCCGACACCCGGACAAGCCGGACGGTCGGGCTGGAGATGCTTTACGTCGCGGTGCCGGTCCGGCGCGACGGCGAGGTCGTCGGGGTGATGCGGGTCAGCGTGCCGATGAGCGAGGTGAACGCCGTCCTGCGCCGGCTCAGCATCGAGGTAGTCGTCACCGCCGCAGTTTTACTGC
>DSBX01000203.1 GCA_011049385.1 Caldifarciminota bacterium
GGATATCCTGCGGGCGCCGAAACTGCGGGGTATCATCGGCGAGTTCTTCCTGGGCGACCTCCTGCGCCAGGTCGTGCCCGCTCATCACCAACTCCAGTACCGTTTTGCCAGCGGCGAGGCGGTGGATGCGGTCGTCCGGCTCGGTCCCGGCCTCGTGCCGATTGACTCGAAGTTCCCGCTCGAAGACTTCCAGCGGCTGATTGCCGAGACCGACGAGGAACAGCGGCGGGTCCTGCGCCGGCGGTTTATCGCGGTCGTGCGCAAGCACATTGACGCGGTTGCCGACAAGTACATCCGGCCCGACGAGGGTACCTACGACTTCGCGCTGATGTACATCCCGGCCGAGAACGTCTACTATGAGACGATCATCCGCGACAGCCCGGAGGACGATTCGATCTCGGCCCGGGCGCTGGCACGCCGGGTTATCCCGGTGTCGCCCAACAGCCTGTACGCCTACCTGCAGGTGATTGTCCTCGGCCTGCGCGGCCTGCGGGTCGAGGAGCGGGCAGGCGAGATACTCCGGCATCTCGGCCGCCTGCGGCAGGAGTATGACCGCTTTCGGAGTGAGTTCGACGTGCTCGGGACCCATCTGACCAATGCCGGCAACCGCTACGCGGAGTCGGCACGGCGGCTTGACCGATTCGGCACCCGGCTGGAGCTCGAGGCCGGGCCGGACGATGAGAAAGGAAGCGAGGTGTAGGATGAAGACGGTCATGGTGCTCGTGATGCTGGCAGTGGCCGCGGCCCCGGCCGGGTCGTGGCAGCGATTCGGCCCCGACGGGATCACGCTCGCGGCGCTGACGCGCGTGCCGGGCTCGATGGAGGAGGTCTACGTCGTCACCGACGGGGTGCCGGCGTTGGTGTTCCATTCTGCCGACGGCGGCGCGAACTGGGCCCTGCGCGATACCATTCAAGACCGTATCGCCGAACTGGTTGTCGTGCCGGGCCAGACGACGACGCTCTATGCGGGCGGCACGACCGGGAGGGTCTGGCGCAGTCTTGACGGCGGTTGGTTGTGGGATGAGACCGGCGCGCTGTCGGGCGCACCGAGGTTGCGTCGGCTCTCGCTCAGGCCGGGAACACCATCGGTGCTGAGAGCTGTGGCCGAGACGGTCCGTTCAGATTCGGTGGTCGGTCTCGGTTTCTACGTCTCGACCGACGGCGGCGTGACCTGGAGCAGTGTGCCGGTGGATTCGGGCAGAACGGCGCGTGCGGCGGCGCTTGGCACCGACCGGGAGCGCCCGGACCGGCTCCTCTTCGGCGGCGAGGTTGACGGCGTGGCCCGGCTCTATGCGAGCAGTAACGCCGGTGCGAGCTGGCGGGATGTCACCGGTACCATCACCGGGAGCTGCCTGTGGTCGGCCGTGGTCAGCCCGCAGGACTCGATGGTCCTGCTGGCCGCGACCGGGGACGGAATCTGGCGGTCGAGCAACGGCGGTACGAGCTGGTCCCGGGTCAATGATGCGCCGGCCTGGTCAGTTGCGTTCGGGGACGCCGCGCCACACTACGCTTACGCCGGGTCGGACAACCTGGTGTTCCGCAGCAACAACCTTGGTGTTGACTGGTCGGCCGACAGCACCGAGTTCGCGGGTACGTTCACGCGCCGGTTGGAGATCAACCCGCAAGACGGGCTTGACCTCTACGCCGCGGGCGGGCGAGGTGCGTACCGGACGACGGACGGCGGCTTCAGTTGGGAGGAACGCACCGTCGGTTTCGACCGCCTGACGACAGGCTTCCTCAGCTTCCATCCGACCTCGGGCGACACGGTGTTCACCTGCCCGCCCGGGTACGGCCTGCTCGTGAGCGGAGACCGGGGCCTCAGTTGGGAGAGCCTGCCCGGTTTCGCCGGGGCCGGTTTTGCGACCGCGGTCGCAATCAACCCGAACGCACCGGATACGCTCTACGTAGTTACCGGGCAGGATCATCGGCTCTTCATGACCTCGGACCGGGGCGATTCGTGGGTTGCTCGGCCGGTCGAGGCCGGCTTCTCCGGCGCGGGGCTTGCGGTCCATCCGACCGGGCCGGACACCTTCTATACCTGGGGCAGCGTCAGGCCTTTCGAGTCCGAGGAGCGGTTCGGTTTCTGGAAGTCAACCGACCGCGGGCACAACTGGTCTCGGCTGTTCAGTCCGGGAACGCGCGGACGCTGTTACGGTTTTCGTACCACGCCGGCCAGTGACAGCCTGTTTCTCTGGGGAGCGGTGGACGGCCGGGCCCGGGTGTACCTGAGCCTCGACCGCGGCGGCACCTGGCTGAACCGGTCTGCCGGGCTCATCGGCAGGGCGGTCGTGGACCTGAAGACCGCGCCCGGCGACAACCGGACTTCATACCTGTGCGCGACCGAGGCGGGCGTGTTCCGCACGCTGGACGGGGGCGCGAGTTGGACCCGGCTCGGCCTCAGGGACGTCACCGCCGTGCTTGCCGATACCGCGGACCCGGCCTTCATTGTTGCCGCCACCGATACCCAGGGGTTGTTCCACACGACCAACGCCGGTGCAATCTGGAAGCGCGACACGGTCGAACTGCCGCATCGGTCGCTTGCCTTCCTGGTGCGCCACCCGGACGACGACGCGGTGCTCTACTGCGGCACCGTCGGGCAAGGGCTGTACGGACTGGGAGTCATCGGCGTCAGCGAGCCGGGCCGGCCCGGCTCATGGGGCCGGTCGTTCGGCGTCGAACCGACGGTCGTGCGCACCGGTGCGTGGCTCCGCCTGGATGCGGTCCCGGGCCGGGTCACGGTCGAGCTCTTCACACCTGACGGCCGTCGGGTTGGGCCGGTGACCACGCTCGACCCTGCGCCCGGGAACCGGCTGTGGGTTCGACCGTACGGGCTGGCGGCCGGGGTCTACCTGATGCGGGTGCGTTCCGACGGGCCGGACCGTGTTGCGCGGTTGGTGCTGACCGACTGAGGCGGGCCGCAGTATGTACACGATTCGTGTGAGCAGGCGTTTCAGCGCCGCGCACCGCATCCAGGGTCGGGGCGGGAAGTGCGAGAACATTCACGGCCATAACTACCGGGTCGAGGTGTTCATCTGCGCGGAGCAACTCGCGCCGCCGGGGATGGTCGCGGATTTCATCGAGGTGCGGGAGCGGCTGGACACCATCCTGCCCGACCACCAGGACCTGAACGCGGTCTATGATTTCAATCCGACCGCGGAGAACCTGACCCGCCGGTTCTTCGAGGAGTTGGCGGAGTTCTACCCGGTACGCCGGGTCGTGGTCTGGGAGAACGACGATTCGGCCGCCGAGTACGAACCGGCCTAGCGCACGGCCCGAAGCCGCAGGAGTTCGGTCCGGCCCGGGGCGGTGAGCCGGACGAACCAGGTGCCGACGGCGAGACTGAATTCGCGGCCGGTCACCGTTCCGCCTCGGCCGGACAGGTCGTAGATTTCAACTCGTTCCGCCCAGTCCGGCGCGCGCCAGACCCCGGTCACGATTGCCGCCGGTCGGAACGGGGCGGAAGCCGCCGCGTCCGGGCCGGCGGACATCCGTTCCGCCAGGGTCAGGGCGCGGTAGGCATTGACAAGGCCGTGGCCGAAGCGGGCATCCCATCCTTCCGGACCCATATCAATGGCCGAGGCGGCGAGGACCGCCCGGAGCCGGTTGGTGCTCAGCGTCGGGTAGGCCGAGAGCACGAGTGCGGCTACGCCCGCGACCTGGGGCGCGGCCATTGAGGTGCCCGAGGCGATGCCGTAGCCGGCGCCGGTCCAACAGGAGCGAATGCCGCTGCCGGGTGCGACGAGCTCCTGGTCGCCGCCGAAGTTGGAGTAATCGGCGAGACCGCCCGGGCGGTCGGTTGCGCCGACGCAGATGACCTCGGGCAGTCGGGCCGGGTACTGTGCCGTGGCGCGGCCGGCGTTGCCGGCGGCGGCAACGAGCAGGACGTTGCGCTGGGCCGCGTAGCGGGCGGCTTCGGCGACCGGGGTCGAGTAGTCGTCCGAACCGAGTGACATGTTGACGACCCGGGCTCCCTGGTCGGCGGCCCAGTGGATGGCGCTGGCGAGGTTGCTCAGCGTGCCTGAGCCGGAGTCGTTCAGAACCCGGGCGGCGAGGAGTCTGATTCCAGCCCAGCCGGCGATGCCCCGGGCGTTGTCCATCGTCGCGGCGGTGATGCCGGCGACATGGGTGCCGTGAAATGCCTCGGGGACGAGGATATTGTCGGGCGCCGGGTCGTTGTCGTTCGAGACGAAATCGTAGCCGTAACTGCCGGGCGTGAAGCGGTCGCCCAGGTCCGGGTGGGTGTACTCGACGCCGTTATCGCAGATGACGACGGCGATGTTGGTGTTGCCCCGGTTCAGGTCCCAGGCCCGGTCCGCGTACATCACCCACTTGTCCCACTGTTCGGTGAGGAAGTAGGGGTCGTTGGGCAGGTGGGCGGCCCGGGTTCGCGAGTCGGGCTCGAGCCAGCGCACCCCGGCCGGGAGCGGCGCTTCCGCCAGCGCCAGCCCGACCGGGTCGGGCAGGTTGCAGACTACGAACCCGGCCGCGGTGTCGGCCCGGAGGACCTCCGCGCCCTGCGCCGCCAGCCAGGAGAGGGTTTCGTCGAGCCGGCCGGGTACGAAGCCGGCGGTGAACCGGCCGGGGATGCGGGCGGTGAAGGAGGAGGCGGCCGGGCGGGAGAGCCGTTGTTCCGTGGAGGAGATGGCGGGAGTTTCGAGCGCCAGGGTCCGGGCGACGTCAGCGGCGGTGACGGGCGGGCAGTCGGGCCGGGCGGCAAGGGCGATGAGGGCAAGGATGATGTTCATCGGCTACTCCAGGGTGAAGCGGGCCCAGACGTCAACCCGGGTTCCCCCGGTGTTGAGGAAGACCAGGTAGAAAGAGTCCGCGGCCGGCACCGATTCGCGCAGGGTCAGGCCGGGCCGGTTCGCGTGTTCGATGACCGGGACGTAGGTTTCGCCGCCGCGGAAGCGGCGGGCGTTGTCGGCGTCGAGCCAGATGAAGCGCGAGAGCGCGCGCTCGGCGAGGACCCGGAAGTCGCCGGCGAGGGTGTCGCCCGGCTCGGCGGTGAAGCCGGCCAGCCAGTACCGGTTGGGTTCGAGCCGGAACGCGCCGTGAAAGACATCGCGCTCGCCGCCGTGCCAGACCTGGACCCGGACCGTGTCGCTCACGCCGACGTTGTCGTAGACGTCTGTCGCCCGGCAGTAGAGGGTGTGCCAGCTCTGGGCCGGTTCTTCGCGTGCGTCCCACTTTGTGGTGTAGGGCGGGGCGATGAGGGTGGCGAGGAGGCTGTCGTTGAGGAATACTTCGACCGAGCGAACGCCGCTGGAGTCCGAAGCTTCCGCCCGGACCGTGACCAGGCCGCTGACCGCCGAGGAGTCGGTCGGCTGGACGATGCGGCAGTCGGGCGGCCGGGTGTCTTCGCCGAAAAGCTGTTCGCAGACCGCGGCGGTGAAGACCAGTGCGGCCAGCAGGGCGAGCAGGATACCGGGCAGGAAGCGTCCGCCGGGGCTGGAACTGTCATAGTTCATATTCGTCTCCAGGTTCGGGAACGTGGACTTCGCGGATGCCGAGCGTCAGCAGAGGCTCGACCAGCGCTTCGGCCGCCTCCGGTTCGGCGTGAACGATGAACGCCTTCTTGAGCCGGTTGAGCTTCATCCGCCCGACGTAGTCGAGCAGGCCCTGGCGGTCGGCGTGGGCGCTGAACTCGTTCATCACCACGACTTCGGCGCGGAGTTCGTGTTCTTCGCCGTAGATGCGGACCCGGGGCTCGCGGGCGGCAATCCGCGCGCCGAGAGTGTTGGGAGCCTGGAAGCCGACCAGCATCACGCAGTTGCGTTCGTCGCCGATGCCGTGCTTGAGGTGGTGCAGGACCCGACCGCCCTCGCACATACCGGACGCGGAGATGATGATGCAGGGCTCGCGCCGCTGGTTGAGGGCCTTCGATTCTTCCGGGCCGGCCACGTAGGTCAGGCCGTCGAAGTCGAAGAGCTCGCGGTGGCCGTTGAGCAGGGTGGTGGCTTCCTCGTCGTAGTACTGCGGGAAGTTGCGGAAGACGTCGGTGACCCTGGTTGCCAGCGGGCTGTCCACGAAGACCGGCAGGTCCGGGATGCGGTTCTCGCGGCGCAGGCGGTTGAGGTTGTAGATGAGTTCCTGCGAGCGTTCGACCGCGAAGGCCGGGACGATCACCCGTCCGCCGCGGCCGGCGACGCGGTTGATGACGCCGGCGAGTCGGTCGCTGACCTCGCGGTAGTCGCCGTGGGTCCAGTTGCCGTAGGTGCCTTCCATTATCAGGTAGTCGGCCTCCGCGACCTGGACCGGGTCGCGGACAATCGGCATCTTGCGCCGGCCGAGGTCGCCGGTGAAGAGAATCCGCCGGCCGTCGACCTCGACGTCCACCAGCGCGGAGCCGAGGATGTGGCCGGCGTCGTGCAGGTGGATGGTGAACTTGCCGAGCCTGGTGCGCTTGGCGTAGGCGACGGGCTGGAAGCGCTCGAAGCAGTGTTCGGCGTCGCCGGCGGTGTAGATGGGTTCCCTGGGCGGTTCGCCGCGCGCGCGGCGCTTCTTGTTGACGTAGCGGATGTCGGACTCCTGGATGTAGGCCGAGTCGAGGAGCAGGAGCCGGGCCAGCGCCTCGGTTGCGCGGGTCATCAGCACCGGGCCGGTGAAGCCGCGCTTGACCAGGTTCGGGAGGTTGCCGCAGTGGTCAATGTGGGTGTGGCTGATGACGCAGTGGTCCACCTCGCGGGCCTTGAAGGGGAAGTGGCGGTTGATCTGCTCGGCCTCGTCGCGGTGGCCCTGGAAGAGCCCGCACTCGAGCAGCAACTGCTGGCGGCCGAAAGTGAGGAGGTGGCGCGAGCCGGTGACGGTCCGGGCCCCGCCCCAGAACCGGACCTTGAGGTCGCTCACGCCCGCAGTCTCCGGAGCGCGGCGAGGTTGCGGCGGTCGTCGGTGGCGGCGGCGCGCGGGGTTTCAAGGATGCCGGGCAGGTGGCGGAGCAGGGGATGGTTGACAACGGCACGGAAACCATCGAGGCCGATCTCGCCCCGGCCGATGTGCCAGTGGCGGTCGCGGCCCGAGGCGAGCGGGAAGCGGCTGTCGTTCAGGTGCAGGAGGTGCAGGCGGCCGAGCCCGACGGTCGCGTCGAAGTCGCGGAGGGTGGCGTCGAGGCCGGCGCGGGTATGGACTTCGTAGCCGGCCGCGAAGAGGTGGGCGGTATCGAGCGTGACGCCGAGCCGGTCCCGGTTCGGGACCCCGGCGATGACCGCGGCCAGTTCCTCGAAACGGCTGCCGATGTCGGTGCGGGCGCCGGCGGTGTTCTCGAGCAGGAGCAGAGTGCCGGCGCGCGAGTGCCGGATGACCCGGCTAACTTCGCGTGTCACGCGGGCGAGACCCTGCGCCCGGTCCGGGCTCCGGCCGGGGTGGACGACCACGCCCAGCGCGCCGATGGCCCCGGCCCGGTCGAGTTCCTCGACCAGCATCCTTCGCGAGCGGGCGGCCAACCCGCGGTCCGCGGCGGCAAGGTTGACGAGATAGGGCGCGTGGACGAATACCGGCGCGATGCCTGCGGCGCCGGTCCCGGACCGGAACGCGGCGGCACCTTCCGGGTCGAGCGGCGGGGCCTGCCAGCCGCGTGGACTGCGGGTGAAGAGTTGGATGGTCTCACAGCGGAGCGCGCGGGCCCGTGCGCAGGCCCGGGCCAGGCCGCCGGCAATCGAGACGTGCAGTCCGATGCGCACGCGGCTATCTCGTGCTCTCGGAGTTCTCGACCAGGCGCAGTCCGGGGATGAGTTGGAACCAGGAGCGAAGCCGAACCCGGGCCTCTGCCGGATTCGGGTCGAGACTGTGCACGAGCGCGAAGTGGCCGTCTGCGGTATGGACCGCAAGCCAGCTTTCGAGCAGGGATACGTCGGCGAGGTCGGTGTAGAAGGTGGTGTCGTAGGGCGGCAGGGGTTCGCGGGGACGATTCCAGAGCAGGCCGAGGCCGGTGTGGCGCCAGGGCTCGTCCGGTATCGTGCCGCCCGGGTCATCGGGGCCGAGATGCGGGCTGGCGAGGAAGAAGGCCGGGCCGTTGGAGCCCGGGCTCCGGTCGGTGAAGTAGAGGTCGGCGCGCGGGGCCGAGGCGGTGTCGGTCATCTCGACCAGCTCGGCGCGGCCGGCCGGGCTCCAGCCGTAGCCGGCCGGGCCGGGCCGGTTGAGTTCGGTCAGCAGGAGCGTGTCGCTGTAGACCGGGATGGTGCTCAGCGTTTCGGCGGCGAAGCGCGTTTCATCGCCCCGGCGGGCGGAAACGGTGTAACAGCCGGTCCAGCCGCCCGGGTCATGCTGGGCGGTGCCGCCGGTGACGGTCTGGACGATGCCGAAAGTACTGCCGAGCGGACGGAACCAGAGGTCGTAGCTGGTCGAGGGCGGGTTGTGGCCGGGGTTCCAGCGCGCGATGACGTTCGTGCCGTTGTTCGTGCCCAGTTTCAGGTCGGTCGGGGGTTCAAGCGGCCGCCGGCGCACTTCGGCCGTTGCGGTCGGGGACCAGGTGCTCAAGTTGCCGGCCCGGTCCCGGGCGTGGAACCGAACCGCGTAGTTGCCGGTGCTGTCGAAGCGGAAGCTGTCGCCGGCCGGTTCTCCGGCCGGTACCCACCCGGTCCAGTCACCGAGTTGGCCGTGCCAGTCGAACCGGACGCTCACGCTTTCGCCCCGGACGTGACCGGCCCGGGCCGAGAACCGGGTCATTTCGTTCGGGAAGACGGAGTCCGGCCCGGTCGGGGGGCCGAGAGGATAGGGGCCGGCGATGGCGATCCGGACCGGGAGCGGGAGTGAGGCTCCCGATTCGAGCCCGGCGCGGTCCCGGCTGAGTGCGGTGACGAGATACGAGCCCGGCTCAAGGAAGACATGCCGCCGGCGGAAGGTGTCGCCCGAGGGTGCGAACGGACTCCAGGCGGAGTCGCTGTCGTCATCCCAGTCGAATCGGTAGGAGACGTCCCGGCCTTGCGGGCTGGTCGAGACGGTGCGGAAGTCAAGGGTTTCGGCGGGTTGGCCCGAGTCCGGGCCGAGCAGGAGCGGGTCGGTCGGCGGCCCGGGGGTACAGCCGGGTGCGACGAGTGCGGCCGCCGGGAGGAGGGCGGCGACGCAACAGCATCGAATCAAACGCCTGGTCATTCGTCTTGCGGGAGTCCGAGAACATCCGCATGTTCAATCTACCGGCTCAGCGCCGGCTGTCAACGCTGCGAGGCAGGGCGGATTCTGATTCTGCATTGACGCCCGGCCGCAGGGTGGTAGAATTCCCTGACGGCTGGGGGACGGGCCGAGCCCGTTCCACCCTGATGAGCCGCCGTGTCAGATACGGACCGTACTCCATAAGGAGGAGTAGATGAAGAGAATGGTAATGCTACTGCTGCTGGCAGTGGTCGGCGTCGGCTTCGGCCTGGTCGGGCCGGAGCTCGAGGCGCAGATTGCCGTGGTGGCCAGCGACCACCGGATTCCGGTCATCATCGCGCTCAAGGAGCAGGCCGACGCGAGCCGGCTCGACGCGCTGGTGGATGGGATGCCGCGCAAGGCGCGACAGGTCGAAGTCGCCCGCATCCTGAGAGATTGGACCGCGAGCGCGCAGGCGGACCTCAATGGTTTCCTGGCCGGGCTTGAGGCCGAAGGCCAGGTGAGCGATATCGGGTCGTTGTGGCTTGTCAATGCGGTTTACGGCAACGCGACCGAGGCCGCGATCCGGGCCATCGCCGAGCACCCGGACGTCTGGTACGTTGACGCGGACGTCAAGTACGTGCCGGACCTGCTGCCCGCGGTTGCGGTCAGCGACGTGACCACGAGCACCGACGAGATTGCCTGGGGCGTGGATAAGATCAACGCACCCGCGGTCTGGGCCCAGGGCTATCGAGGCCAGGGCATCGTCGTGGGCGTGATTGATACCGGAGTCAACTACAACCACCTCGACCTCGCCGGCCATATGTGGACCGACGCGAACTATCCGAACCACGGCTGGAACTTCGAGAACAACTCGAACAACCCGATGGACGCCAGCGGGCACGGCAGTCACTGCGCGGGCAGTGTCGCCAGCGACGGCACCGCGGGCAGTGAGTGCGGGGTCGCGCCCGAGGCCCTGATAATGGCCTGCCGGGTGCGGACCGTTGCCGACTCGCTGGCCGAGACCCAGGTCTGGGCCGCGATGGAGTTCGTGGTCTCGCCGCCGCTGTCCCCGGACAACGGCGGCGACGTCATTACGATGTCGCTGGGCTGGCGCAATACCTGGAACCCGATGCGCAAGCTCTGGCGCGACGGCTGCAATAACGTCGGCGCCGCGGGCGTGACGATGATCGTGGCCGCGGGCAACGAGCGTTCGACCTCGCCGCCGTATTCCTGCCGGACCCCGGGCGACGTGCCGCCGCCGTGGTGGAACCCGCAGAACGTCGGGACCGGCGCGCTGTCCAATGTCATCTCCATCGGCGCGACCCAGAGCAACGATGCGATTGCGACGTTCTCGTCGCGCGGGCCGGTGGAATGGGGCACGGTGGCCGGGTATAGCGATTACCCGCACCCGCCGGGCCTGACCCGGCCGGACGTTTCGGCGCCGGGCGTGGACATCAAGTCCTGCCGCCATAACGCCAACAATACCTACACGACGATGTCCGGCACTTCGATGGCGACCCCGCATACCGCCGGTCTCGCGGCCCTGATGCTGTCCAAGAACCCGATGCTCCTGCCCGCGGTCATCTGTTCGATTCTCGAGACGACCGCGCTCGACCTCGGGCCCGCGGGCAAGGACATGGACTTCGGCGCGGGCCGGATTGACGCGCTGGCCGCGGTCAACGCGGTCGGCAGTTCGGGCGGACCGCCGGTACTGACGCTGGTTCGGACCACGGTTCACGACCAGGGCGGCAACAACAACGGCCGGCTCGACCCGGGTGAGACAGCGGACCTGACCATGACCCTGCGCAACATCGGCGGCGCGGATTGCGCGAACACGGCCGGGGTCCTGCGTTCCGGCGACGCGCGGCTGACCGTCGGCGACGAGAACGGCACCTGGGGCCTGATTCCCCGGGGTGACACCGCGGTCAACGACGCGGACCGGTTCACGGTCACCGCCGATGGAGCGATTCCGCCGGGCACGACGGTGCGCTGTACTCTGCACGTCACCGGTGACTCGGCCGACTACTCCACTTCCTTCGTTATCCCGCTTGTCGTCGGCCAGCCGCCGATGCCGGGCCAGTTGCTGATGGACCACGATACCGGTTACTGCCGGCTGACGGTCTCGGCCCAGGGTTCGGTCGGCTACGACGCCGCCGCGGACGCGGGCAGTGGGTTCCGCTATCCCAAGACCGCGGCCTCGGCACTCTTCTACGGCAGTTTCGCGGTCGGTAACTCCGAAGGCTATGTCGCCGACCGGCACTTCGGGCGTCCGGCCTCCGGGCCGCAGAATTCAGACCTCGCGGTCGTGGACTCCCTGCGGCCGGTGGACCCGCCGGTGGCCGGGGACCAGCACTACCGCGGCAGTTACAGCGATGCCGGGCATTCTTCGCCCAGGGGCCTGCTCATCACCCAGAACAGCTATCAGGATGCGCGGCCCGGGTATGATGACTTCGTGGTGATAGTCTTCGACATCGAGAACGCGGGTTCGAGCGCGGTGAACGGGCTCTACGCCGGGGTCTTCGCGGACTTTGACATCGGCACCAGCCCGACCGCCAACGTGGCGGCCAGCGATGAAGCGCGCCGGTTCACCTGGATGCGTCACAGCACGAACCAGAACCCGACCGTCGGGGTCAAGATTCTCGCGCCGACTTCCTTCGCCAATCTCTCGGCGGTGGACCACGAGCGCTACGTCTATCCGGACTCGGCGATGACGGACGGGATGAAGTGGCGGTTCCTGAACGGGACGACAGTCCAGCGCAACTCGAACCGGGCCTACGACTGGTCCACACTGACCTCGGCCGGGCCGTTCGACCTCGCGGTCGGCCAGACTTACCGCCTCGCGGTCGCTTTCTTCGGCGGCGCGGACGAGAACCAGGCCCGGGCCCACGCAGACTCGGCCCAGAGCTGGTACGATGGCAACGTCGGGCTCGCCGAAGGGCCCGCGCGGCGGGACATCCCGGCCGCGCTGTGCGAAGTCCTGCCCAACCTGTTCGTGGGACGGACGACGGTACGCCTGCAGTTGCCGCAGGCCGGCCGGGTGCGGGTCAACGTTGTTGACATCAGCGGCCGGACGGTCGCGACGCTGGTGGACGGGGAAATGGCGGCGGGTCGGCGCGAGCTGACCTGGCAGCCGGGCGGTCTTGCCGCAGGCGTGTACTTCGTGCGGGCCGAAACGCCGTCCGGCACGGCGACTCGGCCGGTACTGCTTACTCGCTGACCGAACGGTTCTTAGCTGAAGCAGGGCCGCAGATGCGGCCCTGCTTCGCTGTCGGGACCGGCTTCCGCTGTCCGTCGCGGGCAGGGGCTCCTTGAGAACCGAAGCATACCCGTGCGGTGTCTTCTGTCGGATGTGGGCGAGGCGACGTAAATCATTGACTGGGAAGATGTTGTTCTGAACGGCGTTGCGCACCCCGGGGGATTCCCGGGGCCCTTCAGTTGGTCCTTCGGGCGCATGGCCGAACCGTCCGGGGGTGTCAAACCACAGCGAAAACGTCATAGCTGATGCACAGCGAAAACGTCATAGCCCGTCCGTCGGGGTTTGGGCCTTGGTTTGGGTTTCGGAGGTAGTTTGCGGGTTTCGATTTCTCTGCC
>DSBX01000223.1 GCA_011049385.1 Caldifarciminota bacterium
GAGCCTGCGGAGTGTTGCCCCGCACCGCCTCCTGGAAGTGGCTGTTGGCCTTGCCGATGTCGTGCAGGATTGCGGCGCGGAGCAGAGCCGCTTCCAGCCCGGCCGCATCAGCCGAGTTGGTCAATCCCATCGCGTCAAGCAGTACGGTACCGGCGACCCGGAAGGTGGTGCGGACGGCGGCGACAACGGAACCGAGGTGACCGGGCAGGGTCTCAGCCTGCCTTGGCGCGTCCGGATTCCGGCTGCTCTTGGCGAGCAGGCGTGCGGGTGCGGTCACGGCAAGGGCACGAATATCCCGCAGCCGAAGCGGCGGCGGCCGCCGAGGCCGCGTTCCTGCAACCTGAGCGATTCGTCGGCGGCCAAGCCCTGGACGATGACCGCGTAGCCGACCACCTGTCGCCCCCGAATCTCCAGCGTACGACGGACGAAGGGTGAGCGGTCCGGTTCGCCCCCGGACCGACCCTCCAGCGGCTTCGCGGCCCGGCGCTTGAGCAGTCCGGGCGTGCCCTTGGTCCCGAGCGCGGTCAGGTCTTCCTGCACCGCCGCAAGAAAGGAGTCGGGGTCGAGGCGGTCCTTGAGCTTGATGGTGACCAACCGACTGCGAAGCGCGGCGGCAGGCTTGAGCGCATAAGTCGTCGGCGTGCCGATGCGCACTTTGAGGGCGTCGAGCTCAAGCTCTTCACCGGCCAGAGGCAGGAGCTCACGGATATGGTCGCTGTCGAGACGCAGTGTGAGCCGGCTGGCAGGAGTCAGGTGGAGCAACCGATTGCCCGCGGGCCGGCCGTTGACCGGATGGATGCCGAGCGACTTCCGCGCCGGGTCGTGTACCCACGGTATGAGCCGGGAGACAGCGGCGTAGAGAGCATAGCCGTGGTCGGCCGGGATGCTCGCGCCGAGCAGGCGGAAGCTGAGGTCAACGGTCGGCATGGGGCCTCCTCCTATGCGAACCGGGTCTCGATTGCCTTGCGCCCTTGAGCCGAAGCGTGTAGGCGCGCTGGGTTGTCTGCTGTGCCATTACGGATACCTCCCGTTTCGATGGCGACAGCATAGCGGCCGGCCCACACCAGTCAAGCGGGACGTGTCGCCCCGCTCATCGGCCTCGACCCGGGCGACCGATTTGCCCCGGCCGCGCTCTGCGGCCCGGCCACCCGCGCACGGACTGAAGGGTTGATGCCGGCGGAGAAGATGAACCGGTTGACAAGAGCCGCCAGGCGGCCGATAATCATCCAGCACAGGAAGCAATGTGAAAGTCAGAGGAACCCGAGCCGCGCTCAGAGTCCTGCCGGTCCTGATGCTGGTTGCCGGTATGACTCTGTCCATGCTCTGCGGAAGGCACATCCCGCCCGACCGGCCGGTCATTGTCGCCGGGCCGGTCGAGGGCAGTATCAACGTCAACTATGCGTTCACGGCCACGGCCGTCAGCCCGGAAGGGGACAGCATCGCCATCCGGTTCGACTGGGGCGACGGCGATACTTCGGACTGGAGCGGGTACGTGGCATCCGGGGAAGAGGTCACGATGAGCCGTACCTGGGCCGATACCGGAACATACCACGTCAAGGCTCAAGCCCGGACACCGGCCGCCGCGGAATCGGACTGGTCCGAACCGCATCCGGTCACCATCACCGGTGAACCCGGCACCATCAAGTGGCGATACGAAACCGGCGTGAATGTCATTTCCAGTCCGGCCATCGGGGATGACGGCACGGTCTACGTCGGAACGTGGGATGGTACTCTTGTTGCTCTGAGACCGGATGGCTCGGTCATCTGGCAGTTTGAGCTGAACGGCTTTCTCTTCTCACCTCCGGGCGTCGGAGATGATGGCACAATCTACCTTGGAACCAGCAGGTCAAGGTTCGGGAGCGGCTATTTCTACGCCATCAACCCGGACGGAACTCTAAGATGGCGAGTCTATCAAGGCGATGAACTGCCCTGCGCCGGACCGGCCATTGCCGCCGACGGCACGGTCTACGTGGCAGGAGCCATCGAGTCGGGCGGTGGTGGCGTGCGTGCCTACGACCCGGACGGCAATCTCAGGTGGCGATACGAGGTTGGCGATTGGGTGTGCTCTTCTCCGGCGGTCGGGGTTGACGGGGCTGTCTACTTCGGGTCTTCTGACTCTTTTCTCTATGCCCTGCATCCGGATGGGAACCTGAAGTGGCGGGCTGGGACCGGCTACAACGGCCCTTCCTCCCCGGCCATTGCCGCCGACGGCACGGTCTACATCGGGTCCGGGGACGGACACCTCTACGCCATCAACCCGGATGGTACCCGAAGGTGGCGGTACCGGACCGATGGCTTCGTCTACTCCTCGCCGTCCATCGGAGCAGACGGTACCATCTATGTCGGGTCAAGTGACCGCTGTCTGTATGCCATCAGCCCGGACGGTACCCTGAGATGGCGATACCGGACCGGTCATGACTGCTACAGCTCCCCGGCTGTCCGTGCGGATGGTGCCGTGTATGTCGTGTCGGATGGTCTCTACGCTGTCACCCCGGACGGCGAGTTGAAATGGCGGTACGCGGATGCCAGCGGGACTTCCTCGCCCGCGATTGCGGAAGACGGCACGGTGTACTTCGAGGGCAGTGAGAAACTCCATGCCATCTACGGCGACAGCCTGCTGGCGAACACGCCCTGGCCGAAGTACGGAGCCGACAGCCGGAATACCGGCCGGGTCCGCAGGCCGTAAGCGGGCGTTGATGGGCGTTTGCGATACCGGAATCGGGACCGCAATGCCATCCCCCGGGCGCTCTTGACTTCGACCGCAGGGGCGCTATGTTCCCGCGTGAAATCGCGGGACGTCCTCGACCGGGCCGCCGCCTTCCACGGCCACCTCGGCCCCTGGCTCGCCCTCGGCCTCAAGGCCGGCCTCTATGCCCGCCGCGTCGTCAGCCGCAACCCGTTCTGCCTCAAGGCCGTCGTCCACTGCCCGGGCCGCACCCCCTACACCTGTTTCGTGGACGGGGTCCAGGTCGGCTCCGGCTGTACCCTCGGCAAGGGCAACATCCGCCACATCCGCGCCGCCCGCGGGACCTGGGTGGAGTTCACCGAGAAGGACACGCCCGGCGCCGGGCTCAAGCTCGAACTCCGGCCCGAAGTCTGGACCGAGCTTCATCTCACCCCGGCACCGAACGAAGCCGCGGTCATCAGACTCGGCCGCACGTTCTACGCGCGGCCGCTCAGCAGGCTCTTCATCGAAACCCGCGCCTGACCGGACCGCCTTTCCCGCTTTTCTCCGGTGGCCGCGCAGGGCGAAACGCGAATCGCCGCGCGGCGTCGCGCGTCTAAGAGACGAAAAGGCCGATACGAAGGCACAAAGGAGGTGTTTGAAATGGCCAAGAACCTGGTCCGCTGGGACCCGTTCCGCGAGGTGACGTCTCTGCGCGATGATATTGAGCGGCTGTTCGATTCGGTCTACGGCCGCTACCCGCGCGAGCGCTCGGAGATTTCCTGGGCCCCGCCGCTGGACATCGAGGAGACCGATACCAATATCGTCATCCGGGCCGAAATCCCGGGGATGAAGAAGGACGACATCAAGATTTCCTTGACCGGCGATACCCTCTGCATCTCCGGCGAGCGACGCCACGAGGCCGAGCAGAAGGAGAAGACCTTCCACCGCATCGAGCGCGCCTATGGCCGCTTCCTGCGCACGCTGGCCCTGCCCGCCGACGTGGACGGCGCGAAGGTCAAGGCCGGCTATAAGGACGGGGTGCTCGAACTGACCCTGCCCAAGTCCGAGAAGGCCAGGTCCCGGGACATCGCCATCGAAGGCTGATTCTCAAGGAGACCGAATCCCGCCGGCGCGGCCCGCCCTTGGGCGGGCCGTGCCGGTTTCCCGCTCACTGCCGGGCTGTTGCATCGCCCGGGTTCGGGATTATCATCCTGAACGATGGACAGGTTCCTGATTCACGGCGGCCGGCCGCTCTTTGGCTCGGTCAGCGTCGCCAGTGCCAAGAACGCGGTCCTGCCGATTCTCGCCGCCTGCCTGCTCACCGAGGAGGAGTGCGCCATCCGCAACGTGCCGGCGCTTGAGGACGTCCGGACGATGCTGAAACTGCTCGCCGCGCTCGGCGTCTCGGTACAGCATTCGGGCCGGACGGTGCGGCTCTGCGCCGGGGGACGAATCGCCCGGTCAGCGCCCTACGACATCGTCCGCAGGATGCGGGCGGGCTATTACGTGCTCGGGCCCCTGCTCGGCCGGTTCGGCGAGGCCCGGGTTTCCCTGCCCGGCGGCTGTGCCATCGGCGCGCGGCCGGTGGACCTGCATCTCAAGGGCCTGGAGGCGCTCGGCGCCCGGGTCGAGGTCGAGCACGGCTACGTCCAGGCCCGGGCCCGGCGGCTGGCCGGCGCGGCGATGCGGCTGGAGGGCACGAGAGGCCCGAGCGTGGGCGCGACCGCCAACGTGATGATGGCCGCGGTGCTGGCGCGGGGCGAGACGGTCATTGACGGCGCGGCCCGCGAGCCGGAGGTGGTTGACCTCGCCGCCTTCCTCGGCCGCCTCGGCGCCGACATCCGCGGCGCGGGCACGCCGACGGTGCGGGTCCGGGGCGTGCGCCGGCTCGGCGGCGCGGACTTCCGCCCGATTCCGGACCGGGTCGAGGCCGGGACCTTCGCGGTCGCCGCCGCGCTGACCGGCGGCCGGGTCCAGGTCCGCAACTGCCGGCCCGAGCATCTCGCCGCGGTGGTGGACAAGCTGGGCGAGGCCGGCGCCGAGGTCACCTGCGAGCGCCGCTCGCTGACCGTCACCGGCCGGGGCCGGCCCCGGCCCCTCTGCCTCGGCACCGCCCCCTACCCCGGCTTCCCGACCGACATCCAGGCCCAGTTCACCGCCCTGCTCGCGGTCGCCGACGGCACCAGCGTCGTGACCGAAAATATCTTCGAGGCGCGGTTCCTGCACACGATGGAGCTGGCCCGGATGGGCGCGGACATCCAGGTCAGCGGCAGTGTCGCGGTCATCCGGGGGGTGCCCCGGCTTTCCGGCGCGCAGGTGATGGCTTCGGACCTGCGGGCTTCGGCCGCGCTGGTGCTGGCCGGGCTGGTCGCCGAGGGCGAGACCGAGGTGCGGCGCATTTATCATCTGGACCGGGGCTACGAGCGGCTCGAATCCAAGCTGGGCGCGCTCGGGGCGCGCATCGAGCGCCGGGGCGATGATTAGGCGGCGCCGGGCCACCCGGCCGGTCCGCGTCGGCGGGCTGGTCATCGGCGGCGGCGCGCCGGTCGCGGTCCAGTCCATGACCAATACCCGGACCGACGATGTCGCCGCGACGGTGCGCCAGACGCGGAGCCTCGCCCGCGCCGGCTGTGAGCTGGTGCGCATCGCGGTGCCCGACGCGGCCGCGGCCGCGGCCCTGCCCGAAATCCGGGCCCGGCTCAAACTGCCGCTCTGCGCCGATGTCCATTTCGACCACCGGCTCGCGCTCGCCGCCATCCGGGCCGGCTTCGACAAGGTGCGCATCAACCCGGGCAACATCGGCGCCGGCGCCCGCACCGGCCGGGCACGCTCGGCGCGGGTGTGCGAGGTGATCCGGGCCGCGGCCGACGCCGGCACCGCCATCCGGGTCGGCGTCAACGCCGGCTCGATTGACCGGCGCTTCGCCCGCCGGCCGACCGTCGCGGCAATGGTCGCGAGTATGGCCGAATGCCTCGCGCCGTTCGAGGCGCTCGGCTTCCGGGCGCTGGTGCTGTCGGCCAAGGCCAGCGGCGTGCCCGAGACCGTCGCCGCGTACCGCGAGCTTTCGCGCCGCTGGCGCTGGCCGCTTCATCTCGGGCTGACCGAGGCCGGCCTGCCCTTCGAGGGCGCGATCCGCTCGACCGCGGCGCTCGGTGCCCTGCTCGCCGAGGGCATCGGCGACACCGTCCGCGTCTCCCTGACCGGGGACCCGGTGCGCGAGGTCGAGGCGGCCTGGGAACTGCTCGCCGCGCTCGGCCTGCGCCGCCGCGGGCCGCTGGTCTATGCCTGCCCGACCTGCGGCCGGACCGGCATTGACGTCGCCCGGCTCGCCCGCGAGGTGAAGCGGGCGCTGGCCGGGTGCCGCGAGCCGCTCAAGATTGCGGTAATGGGCTGTGTCGTCAACGGCCCGGGCGAGGCGCGGGCCGCGGACTACGGCATCGCCGGCGGCCGGGGCCGGGGCGCGGTCTTCGCCCGGGGCCGGGTCCTGCGGACCGTGCCGGCCGACCGCCTCGTCCGTGAACTGCTCCGCGCCATTGCCGCCGGGCAGGCGCGGACTTGACCGACCGCGTCCGTCCGCTATATTGCCCGCGATGATGAATCTTCCTGCCGCCATCCGCACCCTCAAGGACGAGAGCGAAGCGGTGCTCGTGCCCGACGGCCCGTTTCCTTTCGGCATCGCCGCGGACCGGGTCGAGGCCCGGCTCGCCGAGCTCAAGCAGGAGGCCGAACCGCTGTTCGGCACCGAACTGCCGCCCCGCACCGTGACGATGCGGGTCTGCTACATTGACCGCGGGCCGGTCACCAACCGGCGGTACGAGCGTTTCATGGCCGCGACGAACCACCCATCGCCGCTCTACTGGCTGGACCCGAGGTGGAACCGCCCGGACCAGCCGGTCGTCGGCATCAGCTACCGCGACGCCGAGGCCTACGCGCGCTGGGCCGAGAAGCGCCTGCCGACCGAGGAGGAGTGGGAACGCGCCGCCCGCGGCACCGACGGCCGCACCTGGCCCTGGGGTGACGAGTTCCTGCCCCTGCACTGTAATTCGCGGGAGTTCGCCGCCGACCACACGACCGAGGTCGGCCGGTTCCGCGAGGGCGTAAGCCCGGTCGGCGCGCTGGATATGGCCGGCAACGTCTGGGAGTTGACAACCGGCGACTGGGAGGGTTTCGGTAAGGCCATCCGCGGCGGGAGCTACGCCAACCCGGCCGCGTTCTGCCGCACGACCTGCCGCTGGGGAATTGACCCGGACCTGAAAGGCTCGACCTGGCTGGGCTTCCGCTGTGTGATGGACCTGGCCAAGGCCCGCATCTACGCCCGGCCCGCCTGACCCGGCCCGCGGCTAGTCGCCGGCGCGCTGGATGTCGGCGAGGACCGCGGTCAGCGCCTTCACGAACCGCTTGTTCTGGGGCTGGGTGCCGATCGTTACCCGGAGCGCGTTCGGGAAGCCGTACTGCTTGACCGGCCGGGTAATCACGCCGCGCTGTTGCAGTCCCTCGAACACGACCTGCGAGTCCACCGCGAAGTTGACGAGCAGGAAGTTGGTGAAGCTCGGGATGTAGAAGACCTTGAGCTGTTCGAGTTCCTTGCTCAGGTACTTGCGGCCCGCGTCCACCTGCTTCCGGCTCCGGGCGGCGTGAGCCTTGTCGTCCATCGCCGCGATCGCCGCGGCCTGGGCGGCGCGGTTGACGTTGAAGGGAATCCGGACCTTGCCGATGGTCTCGATTATCGCCGGCCGGGCGACGCCGTAGCCGACCCGGATGCCGGCGAGGCCGTATATCTTCGAGAAGGTGCGGAGAATCAGCACGTTGCGGTTGTCGTTGTAGTAGTCGAACGAGCGCGGGTACTGCTTGCTGGTGATGTACTCGGCATAGGCCTCGTCAATGATGACCAGCACCTGGGGCGGGACCGCGCGGATGAACGCGTCCAGCTCGCGCCTGGTCGTCATCGTCCCTATCGGGTTCATCGGGTTGTCGAGGTAGACGATGCGGGTGCGCTCGCCGATGTTCTCGAGCATCCGGTCGAGGTCGTGGCGGTACTCCTTGGTCGGGATCTCGCGCAGGCGGCAGTCCATCACCATCGAACCGACCTTGGCCATGATGAACGAACCCGAGGACATCAGCAGTTCGTCTTCGGGCCGGAGGTAGGCGAGGCAGGCCATCATTATCAGCTCGACCGAGCCGTTGCCGACCAGCACCGATTCCATGTCCACCCGGTGCCGCTTGGCCAGCCGCTCGCGCAGGATGTGGCAGGAGTCCTCGGGGTAGAGGTTCAGCCTGCCGAGCTCGCGCCGGAGCGCGGCCAAAGCCTTGGCCGACGGGCCGAGCGGGTTCTCGTTCGAGGCCAGCTTGTCGATCGGCCCGCGCAGGCCCAGCTCGCGGACGACCTGTTCGGTCGGCTTGCCCGGCTTGTAAGGGCGGATCGAATCAATGTTCGGTCGGGGTGTCGGGTACTGTCCGGAGTTCATGTCCGGTTGCATTGTTTACCTCCTTGGTCCGGTTCAGGAGCGCACCGGCGTCGTTGCCGGCGGCCCGGTCCGGCTGGCGGCGCATCACCGCGAAGATGATGCCGCCGGTCAGCGCGAAGGTCAGATCGAGCGCCAGGAAAAGCAGTGCCGCGGCCAGCGCCAGTTCCGGCGCGAGGCGGCCGGCAAGCCAGTCGGGCGTGAAGAACAGCACGAACGCCCATTCCCGCACGCCCAGCCCGCCGATCGTCGGGATGTTGACGACGATGTTGAGTAGCGGGATGAAGACGAAGTAGTAGGCGACCGGCACCGTGCCGCCGAGCGCGGCCGCGACGCTTGCCCAGCTCGCGGCCAGCGCCGCCTGCACGCCGATGCCGGACAGGAAGCTCAACCTCAGCGCCCGGGGCTGGTGGCGGTAGGCCTTGACCGCCGTGTAGACCGAGTCGAGCCGCTCGCCCAGCCGCAGGAAGCGCACCCGGCCGAACACCCGCATCGCCAGCCGGTGGGCGAAGTCGTTGAAGGACACCAGCGTCAGCAGGGTGAGCAGGGCCAGCCCGGCCAGGAGCGGCAGGATGATGCCGAAGCCGCGGAAGGTGAGGCCGGCCAGCGGCAGTTCCAGGCTCCGCGCCCCGGCGTCGAAGGCGAACAGGCCCAGCGCCACCGCCACCGCCAGGAAGAGCAGGCTCACGAAGCCGATGAGCCGGTCGAGCAGGGTCGCCGAGAGCGCATCCGGCGCCCGGCCCTTCGGCGCGGTGTAGGTCACCCGGAACAGGTCGCCGCCGATCGAGGTCGGCAGGAGCTTGCAGAAGAAGAGCGAGAGCGTGAACACCCGGGCCAGGTACCAGGTCGAGAACGAGAGCCGGCGCGCGGCCAGCAGAATCTGCCAGCGCCAGCTCGAAATGATGATGAAGACGACGTACCAGCCTGCGGCCAGCACCAGCGGCCAGGGCCGGACCCGGGCGATGATCCGGCCGACCTCGGGCAGTTTGTCGCGGAAGATGTAGAGCAGGAGACCGAGCAGGAACGCGGACAGCAGGACCCGGCCGACCGTGCCCGCCCACCGCCGCCGGCCGCTCACTCTCCGCCCTCGCGTTCCCGGCGCCGGAGCCGCTGTTCGATATCCTCGAGCCGGTCGCCCAGCATCGCCAGCGTCTCGCCCAGGAAGCCGGCCGCGAAGAACAGCACCCCGGCCAGCACCAGCAGTATCACCAGGTACAAGAGGGGCCTGAAGCCGTGGCCGAACAGGCGCAGGATTATCGCCAGCAGGCCGACCAGGAAACCGGCCGACAGCGAAACCGTCCCGAGCGTGCCGAAGTAGAGCATCGGCTTGCGCATGAAGGTAAGCTGGAACCCGACCGCAATCAGGTCGAAGAAGCCGATGAGCACCCGGAACGGGCTCGAGTACTTGGGCGTGCCGTGCAGGCGCGGCCGGAGCAGGACCGGGATCTCGGTCACCGAGAATCCCCGGGCCGCGGCCAGCGGCACGATGTAGCGGTGCCAGTCCTTGCGCAAATGCACGCCCTCGAGCACCTCGCGCCGGAAGGTCTTGAGCGCGTTGATGTCGCGCACCCGGAGCCCGAACACCAGCCGCGCCAGCCGGTTGTAGACCGCGGACACGAACCGCTTGTCGTACTGGCCGCGCTTCTCGCCGGTGACGAGGTCGAAACCCTCGCGCACCTTGTCCGCCTGCCGGATGACGTCGTCGGGGTCGAACTGCAGGTCCGCGTCGAATACCGAGATGATGCTTCCCCGCGCGGCCGCGAGGCCGGTGACGATCGCCGCGGTCTTGCCCAGGTTGCGGACGTGGCGGCAGGAGACCAGGAACGGGTGCTTCTCGAGCAGTCGGGCGACGACTTCGCGGGTGCCGTCGGTCGAGCCGTCATCCACCAGCACGACCTCGAAACCCGGCGGCGTCTTTTCGGCAATCTCGGCCAGCAGGGGTTCTAAGTTCTCCGCCTCGTTGTAGGCGGGAACGATATACGACAGTTCGACCGCCGGAGGCGCTTCCGTGGTCGCGTCCCCGGTCGGGACGGCGGGTTCTTGATATGACATTGCTTCTGCGGGCACCGCCGAACCGGAATCCGGACTCAATGCCCGGGTGAATATACCCGGACTGCGAGGTTTGTCAATAAGGAATGTGACCGGTCCGGGCGTAGCCAGGGAGAGGTCTTATCAGGTAAGATACTGAAAAGAGTTGGCTTAAGTCTCCATCCGGCGGTTCTGGTCCTGTCCTGTGGTCCGGCCCCAGTTCTCCGGCCGGACCTTGTCCGGGTCGTACCGGGTCCGGGGCGACGGGCTTTCGGCCGGGTGGCCGACCGCGATGAGGCACAGCAGGCCGAAATCTTCGGGCAGGCCGAGATACTGCTTGAGCGCATCTTCTCTTTCCGCCCGCGGGTGCACGCCCAGCCAGACCGCGCCCAGGCCGAGCATCGCGGCCGCGACGAGGATGTTCTCCGTCGCGGCCGCGCAATCCTGGACCCAGAAGTCCGCGTTGACCTTTCTGTCGCCGCAGACCGCGATGCAGGCCCCGGCGGTCTTCAGCATCTGCGCGTAGGGATGAATCCCGGCCAGCCGGTCCAACCGCTCGCGCCCGGTCACGACCACGAACCGCCACGGCTGAAGGTCCCGGGCGCTGGGCGCGGCCATCGCCGCCTCGAGCAGGGCGCGGAGGTCCGCCTCGGCCACCGGCGCGCCGGTGTATCGTCGCACACTGCGCCGGGCGAAGAGCGCTTTGAGCCTGGGGTCCATCAACCCCGGCTCAGCGTGCCAGCACCAGCCGGGCGGTCCGGCTCTCTTCGCCGCCGGTGAGGCGGGCGAAGTAGGCCCCGGCCGCAAGACGCCGGCCGGACTCGTCGGTGCCGTCCCAGACGATGACGCCCTCACCCGCGACCGTACGGTTCCAGACCGCTCTGCCCAGCGCATCGAACACCTCGAGCCGGCCGGGTCGGCCGAGCGCCCAGCGGAACCGCACCGGCCGGCCGGGCACCGGCCCGACCTCGAACCGGTCCGGCACCGGCGGCGGCGCCTCCTCGACCCCGACCTGCTCGACGCCGAGGTAGAGCGCAACGTGGCCTTCATAGGTCCCGAGCAGGAAGTCGGTGACCCCGTCGTTGTTCCAGTCTCCGAACCCGACCCGGGAACCGGCGGCGTTGCCGAACGTGTAGCGTATCGGCGTGCCGTCTTCCAGCTTCAGCGTTTCCCCGGCCGCGAACTCGGGCGCGCCGGGCGTGCCGGTGTTCCGGAAGAAGTGGATGTAGCCGCCGTTCTCGCCCGCGACCAGGTCCCAGAGCCCGTCGCCGTCAAGGTCGAAGATGTACGGGTTGACCCGGTAGAGGTTGATGGGCGCACCGCCCGCCTGCACCGGCTCGTAGTCCTGGAACACCGGCCAGGTATCCGAGGTCTGGTTCAGGTAGATTCTTATCTCATAGGCCTCACGGCCCAGGACGACGTCCTTCATCCCGTCGTTGTCCCAGTCCACCACCGCCGGCTGGGAGTTGGCGCCGACCGTCCAGACCGTGCCGTCGAGCAGTTGATACTGCTTGTGCGCGGTCATCTCGCCGAGCGAGTCGCGGATGAAGACGTTGAAGAAGCCGCTCCGGTCACCGGAGATGAGGTCCGGGATGCCGTCCGAGTTCCAGTCCACAACCTGTGGACACGAGCCGACACATCAGCCATACGGAAGCTGGATGATCTGGCTGTCGGCGTGCAGGTACTCATAGCTTGCGAACACCGGCGCCGAATCCTCGCCCACGTTCTCGAAGTAGGCAATCTGGCCGTAGGAGAACTGGCCGACGACCATATCCTTCTTGCCGTCATCGTTCCAGTCGAACATCACCGGCGCGGTGTAGTAGCCGAGGTCAATCGGCGTCCCGCCGGACTCGATTCTGACCGGCCCGCGGAACCGCGGCACCTGTCCGAACGCCGGCACCGCGACGGCCAGTGCGGCGATGAGGACCACTGCTGTTTTCATCGTGTCTCCTTTCGGGCGCTCCACCGCCCGGACCACGATTATCTCCGGCCCGACCGGGCCTGTCAAGCGCCGCGGTCGAGCCTGAGTACGAACACCCGGCCCGCGCGCCGGGCCAGGTACGCCTCGAGCCGTTCCTGCAGTCTCTGCTGTTGCAGGTATCCCCTGATCATCTCCTGCATCTCGGCGAAACCGAGCATCCGCTCGTCCTGACGGTCCACGACCTTGACAAGATGATAGCCGTGTTCGGAGAGCACCGGCTCGGAGACCGCGCCCGAATCCAGCCCGGCCACGACCGAATCGAACGGCGATGAAAGACCTTCGATGAGGAACTCGCCCAGGAAACCGCCTTCCTCCGCGGTCGCCGGGTCCGCCGAATGCGCCCAGGCCAGCGAGTCGAAGGCCGCGCCGGCCAGTGCCAGCCGCCGAAGTTCCTGCGCCCGGTTGCGCGCCCGCAGGGTATCGGCCCGGCCCAGCGGCACCCGGATGAGAATCGTCCGCAGGCGCACCCGTGTCCCGTCCCGGGCCTCGAGCCGGACCATCAGGTATCCTTCGCGGCC
>DSBX01000207.1 GCA_011049385.1 Caldifarciminota bacterium
ACTACCTCCGAAACCCAAACCAAGGCCCAAACCCCGACGGACGGGCTATGACGTTTTCGCTGTGCATCAGCTATGACGTTTTCGCTGTGGTTTGACACATACCGGCGACCTAGGGCGCGAATACCGCCCGAACCCCGGCCGGCCCGGCCCGCAGGAAGTAGACCCCGGCCGGACAGGGGAATCCGGACTCATCACGCCCGTGCCATTGCCACTCGCCCGGCCGCACCGGCGCGAGTTCGGCAACCCGGCGGCCGGCGGCGTCGAACACCGCCAGCGGTCCCGGCTCCCGGCCGCCGGTGACGAGCAAGCGGCTGCGGAACACGGAAGGATGGGCGCTCAACCGTGCCGGCACACTCATACGCGCCGGCTCGGCGATACCGATCGGAGCCATGGCCTCTATCGCCAGCGCTTGCCCGGGTACCAGCGGCGCCGCGGTGCGGGGCCGCCAGCGGTTCCAGTAGTGCGTGAGCCCGGCACTGCCGTCGTGGTTCTGAAGCCCGACCGTGACGCGCTCGAAGTGATTGACGGTCTTGAAGTGAATCTCAATCCGGTTGTCGCCGGTCGGGGTCGGCACCGACCGGTCGTAGACCTGCACCTGCACCTGCTCGAACGCGCTTTCGCCGAGGTAGCGAATCGAGTCATACTCGACTATCACGCACCGACCGACGGTGTCGTGATGGAAGCGGATACTGCCGCCGGCCGAGGCGTCGAGCCTGCCCCAGACCGCGGCCACGATGTTGCCCGGCGCTCGCTGGTAGGGCAGTTGCACGTTGACGAAGTCCACCCGGTCCGACGACCCGGCGGCGATGAAGCCGTTCGAGCAGACCGAGAGGCTGTCGTAATCGCGACCGTAGAAGCGCCACGCCCCGAATCCCGCCGGGAGGGGCAGCACCACCGTCTCGTCCGACCCGAGCCCCAGTTCGGCCCCGAGCCCGCGCAGGTCCACCCAGTCGTACTCGGCCCGCTGGTCGAAAAGCGAATCGGTGCGGTCGAAGATGGCGTAGCCCTCCGCGTCCGGCCCGTCGGGCAGGTTCATCGAATCGCCGACAATCAGCGGCACGCGGATGGTGTCGTGGTAGTCGGCCGCATCGAGCACGAGGTCGCAGTACTGAGGCACCTCGACCGGCGCGCCGGCCGAAGCCCGGACCCGGAAGCCTGTCCCTCGGGAAACGACCGTGTCGCCCTCGGCACAGGCCGGGAATGAACCGGTATCACCGAGCACCTCGATGTGGGAACTGCGACCGACAAGCCGCGCCGCGAGCGGACCGACCGCGGTCCCGGCGTTGCGCAGGACCAGCCGAATATCTGCGGCCTCCCCCCGGTCGAGCTTGCTGTTGACCGGGCCCTCTTCGCCACTGACGCGGAACGAACGGTAGGCCAGGGCCGGCGCGTCCCTGGTCCAGAGCGAAACGTCGTCGGCGAAGACCTTCGCCGCCGGGTAGATGGTTCAGCCGTTACGGTCAACGTAGGCGAGCAGGACGACCCGGATGGCCCGCACATCGTCCGGGTTCACACCGGGCAGATTGGCAAGTTCATCGCCGACGTGGAAACGGTAGTCGTGCCAGTTGAGCGAGTCGGGCGCGCCGATGAGGTGCAGGACGTCACTGCCGCGCCAGGGATGGCCCTCGGTCGCCGAGAAGATGCGGGTCTCCCCCAGCACCGAGTCCGCGGCGTCGCGGTACTGAAGACAGACCGCGGCCGCGGCGTAGTAGTCGCGGTTTTCGGTCCGTGAAGTCAGACGGCAGGAAACCGAGGTCCAGCGTCGGCACCGCCACCTGCTGGTACAGCGCGTAGCCCTTGTTCAGAAGCTTGTGCACCATCACCTCGAAGTCCCGGTCCGGATGGAAATCGTGCTGTCGGCGCAGGCGGCAGTTGCCGGTGTCCGGGAAGTCGCCCCAGGCCAGTTCACTCCAGCCGGCCTCGACCGGCAGTTCGAAATCGCCGTTGACGAGCAGTTCTCCGGCCCCGGCGGTCAGAACCAGCAGGAGCACCAGCCCCGGGCAACACGACCGGCATCTCATCACCGGCTCATCCTTCCGAGGAAGCAAGGAGCTGTGCGTTCACCTCGGAATCCGACAGCCGGCGCCACTCACCGGGACGGAGCCTGCCCAGCTCGAGCCCGGCCAGCCGGACCCGGCGCAGGCGCACCACCCGGTGACCAAGCGCGGCCAGCATCCGTCGCACCTGGCGCTTGCGTCCCTCGGTCAGCACCACCGACAGGGTTCGACCGCCCCGGCGCGTGGCGCGCACCGCCCGGGCCGGTCCATCGTCAAGCTCGACCCCGGCGATGAGCCGCGCACAGACCGCATCTTCGGCATCCCGTTCCAGCTCGACCACGTACTCCTTCTCCTTGCCGAAACGCGGATGGGCGAGCCGCTGCGCCAGCTCGCCATCGTCGGTCAGCAAGAGCAGGCCTTCCGACTCGCGGTCGAGTCGGCCCACCGGGTAGAGCCGGACCCCGACCGGTACGAGTTCGGTGACCAGCTTCCCGGCCTCACGCCCCTGCCGGCAGGAACAGAGGTAACCCGGCGGCTTGCTGAGCATGATGACGGTACGACGGGCCAGGGGCAGAACGGGCCTGCCGTCGAACCGGACCCGGTCCCGGCCCGGGACAACCGAAGCGCCGACCGCGGCAACCTCATCGTTGACCGTTACGCGTCCGGCGCGGACGTAGTCTTCACAGCGACGCCGGCTGTCAACACCGGCGTCGGCAAGGTACTTGTGAAGACGGACCGGCGGCCGGCTCTCAACCACTGACGGCCTCGACTTGCCGGTCGTCAGTAGAGGTTCTGGCCGATTCGGACCGAGTAGGTCCTGCCACTGTACTCGACCTGGACCCGGTCTGCCTCAACACTGGAAATCCGGCGGCCGTCCAACTCATCGCCGGGCCTCAACGGTCTGGTCCCGACCAGGGCGACCCGCTGGCCGGACTTGTCTTCGATGATGGCGTCAATCGTTCGTCCGGAGCTGGTTGCCCCGCGGGAAGAACCGGTACTCCGGGACCTGCTGCGTGCCGGCCTGTCACTGCTCCGCGTCCGTCGGCCGGCTCTTGTCTGCTCGCGGCCGGCCCGGCGCCGGGCCTTGCGCTCTGCCCGCTCGGCCCGCCTCTGTTCCCGCTTGCTCGACTTGGTTCGACCGGCACTCCGACGACGTCCCGAGGCACCGTCTTCGGTCCCGCCCGACGCCCGGGCCGAACGACTCCGTCCCGAAGATTGGGCGGTCGCCGCCGGCTTGGGTCGGGCCACCATCACCACCGCGACCGCAATCGCGGCGAGCACGAGAACGGCACCGATAATCGGCCCGAGCCCCGGCTTTCCCTGTTTGCCCTTGCCTCCCCGTCGCGGCGTGCGAACGCCGCCCGAGCTCGACTTGCGCGTCGGCATCATGGTTACCTCCGGGGGTATACGAACGAAGCGGACAACAAAGCCACAACGGACATACTACAAGTTAGCCGAAACCGACCGCCTGTCAATCGGGGATGCCGATCCACTGCGTCGCCAGCACTCAAACGCCGGGTTCCCGCCCCCACCCGGGAAGAACGTAGCGGCCAGAAAACCGTCGCAGGCGGGATGGAAACTGCGCCGTCATCCAGACTGCGTTTGACAGCTCCGCCCGGCTCGACTAGAATTGTACTGTTGCAATGAGCGCGCTCTTGGGTTTGCTCCTCATCGCGCAGTTGAACTCGTTCGAGTTCACTGCGATACCCGGTCCCCAGACCGCCGGGGACTCGTTCCAGATAACGGTCATCGCCCGCGACCCCAGCGGCGGCATCCATCCCTACAACGGCAGTGCCCTGCTCTCGACCTCGAAGGACGGACTGTGGAGCTACGTCCAACCCGGCGTGATTACCTTCCAGAACGGGGTCTGGCAGAATGACGTCATCATCACCCTTGCCGACACCCTCTACCTTCGCTGTGTCGAACCGCAGAATCTCATCACCGGGCAGAGCAACAGCTTCGCGGTCTTCTCCGGTCCGCCCGACCGTCTTCTGCTGATACTCCCCGGCGAGCAGTACGCCCCGGGTTCACCGGACGGAAAACTGCCGAACCCGCCCCGCAACCAGGTCGCGGGCACGGGATTCGACATTGCCGCCTACCTCACCGACCGCTGGCATAACACCATCAAAGCCCGCAGCGACAGCGTCTATTTCGGCGCGACCGACCGTTTCGCCGATATCCCGCCGGGACAACTCTCCGACGGCAGCGGCAGTTTCCCCGCCACCCTGCGCGCGGCCGGTAACCAGCGCCTGCACGGCCACCCGGCCACGGGTTCGCCTGTCACCCCGGACACCTCTTCTTCGCTGGCCGTCAACGCCGGGCCGTACGAGCAACTGCTGATGCTGCTCCCGGGCGAGACTCACCTTCCGGGTGACACGACGACACGGCCCTGGGCGATGCCGGGCAAGGAAGGCCGGCCCGAAGAACAGTTCCTGGGCATCCCCTTCCCGGTCGAGGTCCAGGCAGCCGACAACTGCTGGAACATCGTCACGGCCGCCGCCGAGAGCGTGGCGCTGTCGTCCTTCTTCCCGTTCAACTCGGTCCCGGAACAGGCCAAACTCGGCGAAACCTTCCAGGTCGAGTTCCTGACCGCCGGGCCCAACCAGAACCTCTCCGCCCGCACCCTCGCCGGCGTATCCTCCTACATGAGCTGGGTCAACATCCGGCCCCGCACCTCACTGCTGGAGGTCGAAGCCCCGGACACGGTCCGGGCCGGCGAAACGACCTTCGTCCGGGTGACGATGCGTGATGACAACGGCCTGCCGGTCGTGGCGGCTCCCTGCCGGTTCTCGGTCATCGCCGGCAACGGCGACATGCTCGACAGCGCCCTGCTGTCGGACACGCTCGGCCGGGTCACCGCCCGGTTCCTCTGCAGCCGCGCCCGGGGCGACGAACTCAATACCATCAAGGTAACCGCCGACACGGTCGTCACCGCCGACATCTTCGTCGAGATGCCGGACCCGTCGCTTCTCGACGGCAACATCGTCGTCTTTCCGAACCCGTTCGGGTTCAACCAGGACCGGGCCAAGATTACCTATTACCTGCGCGCCGCCGCCCCGATGACGGTCACCATCTACGACACCTTCGGCAATGAGATCACCAACTGGAAGTTCGGCACCGGGCTCGAAGGCGCCCGGGCAGGCGTGAACCGCATCTACTGGGACGGCCGTAACCGATCCGGGCGGCGTGTCGCCAACGGCATCTATGTCGTGCAGGTCATCGGTGAACGCCATACCGGCACGACCTTCAACAGCAGTCAGCGCATCGGGGTGATATGGTAAGGCACAGCCGGCTCGTCGGGCTCCTCCTGCTCGCGGCCGCGCTTGCGGTCACGGCCCACGCCTACGAAGGCGGTCTGCCCGGCGCTTTCCTGAACTACGGCAACGCCCCGCGCAGTCTTGCGCTCGGCAAGGCCTTCGCCGGTGTCGCGGACGACCCGCAGGCCGGCTACTTCAACCCGGGCGGGCTCTTCCAGCTCAACGCCAGCGAAGTCATCGCCGCGCACTCCCAGCTCTACGGGGCGCGGATGGAGTACATCGGCTACGCCCTGCCGACACGCGAGTATGGCACCTTCGCCGTCTCGATCATCAACCACGGCGCCGAAGGCCTCGACTCCCGCACGCCCGACAACCAGCCCTACCAGGGTTTCGCCGCGGCCGAGAACGCCTATCTTGCCTCCTACTGCTACAACCCCTGGCACTTCCTGGGCTTCGGTGTGACCGCCAAGCTCATCGCGCACAACATCGCTCAGTATTCCGACATCGGGGTGGGCCTGGACGCGGGCGTCCTGGCCCGGGACCTCGGTCCGGTCAGCCTCGGGCTCACCGCTCACAACCTGCTCCAGCCGACGCTCACGCTCGGCTTGATTCCGGACGTCTACCCGCGCTCGTTGCGCGCCGGCATCGGCATTCGCCTGCTCGAAGAACGCGTGTTGATTGCCGCCGACGTGACCACGCCCCTGCTCTACGACGTGGACGAGAAGGGCAACCCGACCCGTAGCTTCACCCCCCGCTTCACGCCGCACGCCGGGGTTGAATTCGACATCATCCGGGGGGTTCTGGTCCAACGCGTCGGCTTCGACATGAACGAAGTCAGCCTCGGCCTCGGCCTGCACCGCCACTGGGGACAGATGGGCATCGGGGCCGACTATGCCTTCCTCCTGCACCACCGCTCCAGCTACCGGCTCAAGCCTACGCACAAAGTCGGGGTGTTCGTCAGCTTCGCAGGGTTCCGGGTCTGGGTGGACGCCCAACCCCAGGTCTTCAGCCCGACGCCGGAGCAGACCCAGAATGTACTGTGGATGGACGTCAAGCTCACCAGCCGAGCCCCGGCGAAACGCTGGCAGCTTCTCCTCAAGAACGACCTCGGTGAGGTCGTGCGGACATTCAGCGGTTGGGATGCTCCACCGATGCGACTGAGCTGGGATGGGCTCGACGATGCCGGCCGACTGGTCTCCGACGGCCGCTACAACTACGAGATAATCGTCGTCGACCAGCGCAACTCCGCCCTCGAGTTCACCGGCACGCTCACCCAGGTACGAACGAGAGGCCCGGAAGGCAGGCTCGAAATCCGGCCGCGCGAGTAGCAGGATGACCTGGCTGCTGTTACTGCCGGCACTCCTCGCCGGCGCCCTTTCCCCCGCTCAGACCCGCCAACTGGTCGAACGCTACAACCGCGCCCAGGTCTTTGTCGCCGAGCGCGACCACAGCCGGGCTTTGGCCGAACTGCAGTCGCTGGTCCGGGACTACGGCAACAGCGAGTACGCCGACGAACTCCGGTTCGCGCTGGCCGAAGCCCACTTCAACGCCGGCAGTTTCGAACGCAGCCGCGGGCTCTTCCGCCAGATACTGGAATCCGCACGGCACGACTACATCCGGCCCGAGGCGATGCTTGGAGAGGCCTTGTCTTCGATCATGCTCGGGCAGTACGCTCGGGCCCGACTCGCGCTCGAAGCCATCTCCAAGGAAGGCGGCTACGACCGTGACGAGAGAACCAATTTTGCCTTCGGCGTTCTCCACTACTTCCTCGGCGAGTACGAACAGGCGGTAACGCGCCTTGCCGGCCTGGAAATGCCCGAAGCCAAGTTCTACCTCGCCAAGTGTCGGTCGGTCACCGGCAACCCGGTCGCCGCCCTGCTGCTGTTCAACGAGATTGTCGCCGAAGTTCCCAACACCCCGATTGCGACCATGGCGCACTTCGCCGCCGGTGAAGCGCTGTTCGCGAACCGCGACTACGACGGTGCCCGCGCCAAGCTCCAGTTCTTCGTGGACGAGTTCCCCCAGTCCCGGCTTGCCGACTACGCCCACTACTACCTCGGCTGCGCGCTCCTCGCCCAGCGCCGGGACGCGCAGGCCATCAGCCATCTGATGCCTCTCACCCGGCACAGCAACAACTACCTCGCCGCTCACGCCAACTACTTCCTCGGCCACGCTCACATGGCGCTGGGCCAGCCCACCGACGCCATCGAGCGCTACCAGCGGGTCCGCGCCAACTACCCGAACACCCGCATCGCCGGGTTCGCCAACCTTCAACTCGCCCAGGCGATGCTGGCCACCGCCGACACCAGCCAGACTCTGCTCGCCACCAGCCAGCTCACCCAGATGTTCCGAACCGGTGACCTCTCCGGGGTCGGCAACTACCTGTCCGGGGTGATTCTCTACCAGACCGGCAAGTATGCGGATGCGGCACGGCAGTTCGACGACATCCTCAGCCGCTACCCCGAGACTTCGCTGCGCGAGCCGGCCGCGGGGATGCTCCTGCTCGCACTCAGTTCCGCCGGCCGTCACGAACAGGCGGTCGCGCTCGGTGCCAAGTATCTTGCCGACTTCCCGGAGGAAGGATCCGAATGGCGCGCACGAACGCTCTACTTCCTCGCCGAAGCGCTCTACCACTATGGCAAGTACTCGGAGGCCGACGCACACTACCAGCGCTCCTATACCCACTCCGCCTCCTCCGACATCGCACCCTACGCCCGTCTCGGACGCAACTACTGCCTCTATCACCTCGGGCGACTGGGAGAGGCCGATGCCGGGTTCCGCGCTCTCCTCACCGCCAAGCCGGACGACACGCTCTTCACGGTCTTCGCCTACCTCGGCCACGGCTACTCCCTCTTCAACCAGCGCGAGTACACCCAGGCCCTCGACATCTTCGAGGCGCTGGCCAACACCTTCCCGGACAACCCGCTCGCCGCCATTCCCGGACACTTCTACGCCGGCTACAGCTACTACCAACTGGGCTACTACGGCCAGTCCATTGATGCCTGGACAACCCTGATCAACAGGTTCCCGGAGCGGAACCCGAAAGTGGCCGAAGCCGCCTTCCGCACCGGTGACACCTACTTCAAGGCTCTCGAGTACGACAAGGCGGTGGCCTCGTTCACCTTCGTTGTCGAACGCCACCCGACCTCGGACTTCGCCGCTCCCTCGCAGGCGCTCATCGCCCAGTGCTACTACAACCGGAGCCAATACCTCGACGCGGTCCGCGAGTACCAGAAGTTCCTTGACCTCTACTCCTCCGACCCGCAGGCACCCAGCGTGCGCAAGAGCCTCGAGATGGCCTACTATCTTGCCGGCACCGAGGACACCGTCGTCATGCACGACTTTCTCCGGCGCTACCCGCGCTCGGACATGGCCGCCGAGGGGCAGTTCGACCGCGGCAAGGCTCTCTTCGACCAGGGCCGCTACAGCGAGGCCGCGTTCGAACTCCAGAAGGTGGTCGTCAACTTCCCGGGGTCACCGCTCGCCGGCGACGCCCAGTTGCTCACCGCCGAGTCCTACGCCCAGAAAGGAGAGTGGGGTGACGCCGCCAACGCCTACCGCAAGTTTCTCGAGTACTTCCCGGAACACCAACAGACCGCCGGTGCCCGCTTCAACCTGGGCACCGCCTACTTCAACGCCGGCGAATACCAACGCAGCCTGGAGTCCTTCCAGGCGGTGGCCAACGAACACCCCGACAGCGAGTATGTCGAGAGTGCCCGTCAGAACATCGCCATCAGTCGCCAGCGCCTCGGAGCTGGTGGCGCGCCTGCCGACGCCGAGACGCCAGTCAGTTCACCCGAAGGAGAAGAACAGCCATGATAATGGGTAAACCCCTGCTCCAGATCTTCCTCGACAGCCCGATAATGCTGGTTCTACTCGCCGCCTCGATTGCCGCTTTGGCGCTGGTCATCGAGCGCCTGATCTACTTCACGCGCAACCGCTTCGACCCGAGCCGCGGACTCATCGAGGTTCGCACGCGGATCAGGAACTCGGGCGTTGAGGACGCGCTGGCCTGGGCCCGCACGCTCAAGAATCCCCTCGGGCGTCTCTACGTCCTCGCGCTCGAGAACCTCAGCCTCAGCGGCGACGAAGTCTCGGACCTGCTCTACAGCACCATCCTTGAAGAACGCGTCAAATTCGAGCGCCTGCTCGGCGGGCTCGGCACCCTTGCCAACGCCGCCACCCTCCTCGGCCTGCTCGGCACCGTCACCGGTCTCATCCAGGCGTTCGGCAACATCGCCGCCACCGGTTCGGGCGGCCCGGCGGTTGTCTCCGGCGGCATCGCCGAAGCGCTCCTCACCACCGCCTTCGGCCTCATCATCGGCATCCCGACACTCTTCTGCTACAACTACTTCTCCAAGAAAGCCGCGGACACGACGATGGTCCTCGAAAGCACCACCGACCGCTTCATGGTCATGCTTGAACGCTACAAGCGCGCCGCCGGCGTCGGGGCCGAAACAAAGCCCGCGCCGCAGGCGACTCCGGCACCCGCTCCGAAGCCGACCCCGCAACCCGCCCCACAGCCCGCGAAGGCCGACGGCTGGGAGTTCTAGTGCGCCGACAGACCCGCCACACCGTGACCCGCAGCGAGCTCAACCTGACCTCGCTCGTTGACGTCGCGCTGGCGCTGGTCATCGGCTTCATCGTCTCGATACCGCTCTTCTTCGAGACCGGCATCTTCGTCTCCGCTCCCGGTGTCGCCCGGGCCGACGCCGCCGAGGAAGGGTCGGACGTCAAGGCCAACATCTACGTAGACAACGACGGCCGGGTTTTCCTGAACGAAGCCATCGTGTCGTACGACAACCTCACCGAACTCCTGCCTCGACTGCTCGAACGCAGCCTCGAAAGAAAAGTTGTGGTATCGTCCGGGGATATGGTAAAATATGATGTGGTCATAAGAGTCCTGGACATCGCCAAGCAATCGGGCGCCGCAGACCTGGCGCTGCTGCGCCGGAGGCCGGCCCAATGAAATCAGTATCAATTGACATCCTGCCGATGGCCGCGGTCGGACTGATCCTCGTCCTGGTGATGATGATAATCGCCCCGATGACGATGGCCCACAACGACACCCCGGTCACCGTGCCCCTTGCCCGCACCGCGGAACGCAAGGTCGAAGAGAACCTCACCATCAGCTACACCGTCGAACACGAACTCCTGCTCAACGACGTCCGGTACGAAGATCTCACCAGCCTCGGACTCCAACTCGAACAGGAAATCCTCCGCGACCCGTACATCCTCGTCGTGATCCGGGCGGACAAAGAAGTCCTTCATTCCGAAGTCCTGGACATTCTCGCGCTGGCCCGGCGGGCCGGGGCCTTGCGTATCGCCTGCGCCACCAAGCGCCTTGACGAAGGGAACAGCTGATGTACGGCCAGAAGCGCTCGCGGGTGATTGATATTGCGGTCGTCATCTCAACGGTCGTGCACATCGGCTTCATCTTCCTCGCCGGCCGTGCCCGGTCCTCGTCTGACTACGCCCCGGACCTGCACGAAGTGACCTTCATGGACGTGACCTACCGCCCGGAAGTCGCCAAGGTAATGTCCCGGGCCGCGGCCCCGGGCGGCCCCGGGCCGGTCATCCCCGACGCGCCGACCTACGCGCCGACCTACGCGCCCGAAATCGCCCCGGCTCTCGACCTCTCTGCGACGATGGAGCGCGACCACAGCCAGGCCAAGATTGACCTCGACGGATTCGAACTCGACCGAAGCGGGGGGATGGACGTCATCCGCCTCGGTGGGGAAGGGTCGGGCAAGTCCACCGATGAGATTCTCGCCCAGCCCAAGGTTACCCTCTCGGGCAGTCTCGACCGCTCAGGTGCCGCCGGCCTGCGCGGACATCCCGGGGTGCGTCCGCCGGAAGCCCAACTGCAGATTGAACACCGTCCCCTCGCCCAGGCCCCGGCCCGCGAACTGCCCAAGATGGCTGTGCAGGACCTTCCCCAGGTTGCCGCCGCGCCCACGACCGGCTCCAACTTCATGGTCGCCGGCCCGATTTCCCAGCGCCCGATAACCAAGCGGGTCCGGCCGCGCTATCCGAAATGGGCACTCGACCGGCGCATCTCCGGCACGGTCGTGGTGCGAATCTGGGTCGCGCCCAATGGAACGGTGAAGGGTGCGCCGACGGTGGAAAGCAGTTCCGGCTACCCGGACCTGGACCAGGTCGTCATTGCCGCCCTGCGCGGCTGGGAATTCGAACCACTCGGCGCCGGCGTCAAGACCGAGGACCAGTGGGGTGTCATCACCTTCCGGTTCACCCTCTCCTGAGATGCTGATACTGTTGCTTGCCCTGCTGTCCCAGGCCCCGCCCGCCCCCCAGGCATCCGGCGGCCAGCACGGTCTCGGCGAGGAAGAGATCTCGGGCGAAGTCGAAGTCCTCATTGCCGACCGGAAGCTGTTCTTCGCGCCTCAGTTCGACCCGTTCTCGCCCATCCAGAATCTGCTCCTGCCCGAGAGTTACGTTTTCGACGACGCCCTGGCGCGCACCGTTGACTCGCTGACCATCCCCCATCGTCACGTCAACTCCTCTTATCTCCGGGTCCCGGTCGAGAAGGACTTCATCTACGGTGACATTATGGTCTTCCTGCCCAGCTTCGAGAAGCGTGTCGCGACCTGGGAGCTCGAGATTTCGAACTCGCTCGGCGAGACGGTACGCCGGGTGACACGTCGAGGTCAGCCGCCGGCAACCATCACCTGGGACGGGCGGACCGACAGCGGCGAGCCGATCGCCACCGGCGATGTCTACAGCTTCACCTTCAACGCCTACGATGCCCAGGGCAACCAGACCCGTCTGCCCGGCACCCCGCGCCGGGTTGACGCGATGGTCTTCCGCGACGGCAAGGAAACCAACATCACCATCGCCGCAGACCGCATCTTCACGGACGGCACCAGCCAGCTTCTGCCCGATGCCTCTCCACGACTCGATGAGGCCGCCAACATCGTCCGCGAGAACTTCAAGAGCGAAGTCGTCATCTACGTCTACACCGAACACGAGCGACTCTCCACCGACCGCTGCAACGCAATGCGGGCGGAAGTCTCCAGCCGCATCGTCCTGCCCCAGGGCGCGCTGAGCGTGGCCCCGCGCTTCATCCCCGGACTCCAGCCCAAGTTCTCGAAGATCTCCATCCACGTCCGCTAGTCCGGCGGCTTCCGGACCGTTCTCCCCCGAAACCCGACCGGCTCAGCAGGTGACGCGTGCCGGCTGGCGCCGCCGGTTGCTCACGTCGTCGGAACGGGTATAATGTACTCTG
>DSBX01000146.1 GCA_011049385.1 Caldifarciminota bacterium
CGGCTTGGCCCCGACCGCCACCTATCTCTTAGCAGCCTGACGAATCCCGATGCAGAGGTTCTTCAACAGCCCCACACTCCCCGAAATTCGGCCGGCCCGCCGGCGGAAATCGGGCCCGACCGCTACTCGATGAGCAGGAGGTTGACGTAGCGCGGGGTCGCCTCCGCGCTGGTGACGACTTCGAGGCTGATGCCGGCGTTGCGGCAGGTGGCGTAGACGTCCATACCGCAGGCTTCCATCGCCGGGCGGGCTGTTTCCGGGTGTCGGCAGAGACCGTCCGCGTTGCAGTCCGCGCAGAGCCGGCAGGGCCCGGCGCCGAACCCGAACGCCTTATAGTGACCGTCGAGGAACGCCTGCCGCTCGATGTCGGCAAGCAGGCACACCCATTTCCGGCGCAGGCGCATCGTCCGGTTGGAGTCGAAGACGTAGATGACCGCCCACCGGTACTCGGCGATGACCCGCCGGGTCTCTTCCGGGGTCGGGGTCCGGGGCGGACAGCCGAGCCGCTTGCCGTAGCCGCTACAACCGTACTGGCACTTGAGCCGGACCCAGTCCGCGGTCACGACCTTCTGCGCCGGGATCACCTTCGCCGCGGTCGCGCCGCCTTCAAGCGCCATCCGGGCGTAGCGCCGCAACCGGACCGGTGCCGTTGCGCGATTGTTCGACATCGGCGCCAGCATAACCGGGAACGGGACGGAGTCAACCGGGCCCTGCGCCGGCCCGGCCTGCAGGCGCTCGACAAGGTCATCCTGACCGGCAGGTAACTCCTTCCGTCGGTCACATCCTGAGGGGGGCGGCATCCAATGCCGCCCCCTTCCTGTTGCCCGCACTTGCCTCCGCGGGCCGGCCCGGTATCCTGATGGTGATGAAGAGAATCGTCTTGCTGACCGCGGCCCTGCTCGTCGCCGCCGGCTGTTCTCCGGAAGACATCACCGGCACCTGGCAGGGCACGCTCGCCACTGCGCCCGCGAAGCTCCGGGTCGTCTTCAACATCTCCCGGCAGGACGGCCGGCTCACCGCCACGCTCGACAGCCCGGACCAGGCGGTACGCGGGGTCCCGGTCGCCGGGGTCGAGTTCGCACAGGGCCGGCTCAAGCTCGACGTCGCGGCCATCAACGCCGGTTTCGAGGGCGTCATCGAGAACGGACGGCTCGTCGGCACTTGGCGCCAGGCCGGCGCCGAGTTCCCGCTCGAACTCGCCCGCGTCCAGGGCGACCTCACCGGCCGGAGGCCCCAGGACCCGCTCCTGCCCCTCCCCTACCGCAGTGAGGACATCACCTTCCCGGGCCCGGCCGGAACCATCGCCGGCACGCTGACCCTGCCGGAAGGCGACGGCCCCTTCCCCGCGGCGTTGCTCGTCTCCGGCTCCGGCCAGCAGAACCGGGACCAGGAGATCTTCGGCCACCGGCCCTTCCTGGTTCTCGCCGACCACCTCACCCGCCGCGGCATCGCGGTCCTGCGCTGTGACGACCGGGGCATCGGCGGCTCGACCGGCGACCCGACCCTCGTCTCGAGCGAGGACTTCGCGCTCGACGCGCAGGCGGCGCTCGACCGGCTCCGGGCCCACCCCGAGGTTGACGCGGCGCGGACGGGCATCATCGGCCACAGCGAAGGCGCGCTCATCGGCGCGATGCTGGCGGCCCGGGACGGCGGCCCGGCCTTCCTCGTGATGCTCGCCGGGCCCGGCATCCCCGGCCGCGAACTGCTCCCGCTCCAGGGCGAACTGCTGATGCGGGCCGGCGGCGCGAGCGAGGCGGCCATCGCCGCCAACCGGCGGCTTCAGGAAAGGCTCTTCGCCAAGGTCCGGCAGGTCGCAGAACCGGACGCGCTCGCGGTCGAGCTCGGCCTCACCTTCGAGGAAGAAATGGCGGCGATGGACCCGGCCGCCCGTGCCGAACTCGCCGCCGAGCTTTCGCCCCGGGCGGTCGCCGCCCAGGTTCGCGCCCTCGCCTCGCCCTGGTTCCGATTCTTCCTCGAATACGACCCGGCGACCGACATCCGCCGCATCAAGGTCCCGGTGCTCGCCCTCTGCGGCTCGAAGGACCTGCAGGTGCCCTCGGCCCGAAACCTCGCCGCCATCAAGGCCGCGCTCGAGGCCGGCCAGAACCCGGACCACGCGGTGGGCGAACTGCCCGGCCTGAACCACCTCTTCCAGACCGCCGAGACCGGCCACATCCGCGAGTACGCGGCCACCGAGGAGACTTTCGCCCTGCTCGCGCTTGAGACCATCGGCGGCTGGCTGGAAGAGCGCCTGTTGGAGGATTGACCGTCGCTACCGCCGGCGCATCGCGGCGCGGAAGTGGACGTTGACCGCCCGGATGTGCCGCTCGCGACTGATGAGTTCCCGGCCGACGCGGGCCGCGGTCGCTTTCGAGATGCGGCCCTCCCGCACCAGCTCGGTCCCGGCCTCCCGGCAGGCGGCAAGCACGTCGGCCACGTCAACCCCGGCCTTCGCCAGGCCGGACAGCGATTCGGCATAGGGCCGCAACAGCGCGCCCGCGTACTCCCGGCGCAGGTTCCGGCTCGCGGCCCGGACGTGCGCGACCAGCGGCTCGAAGTTGTCGAGCTCGGGGTAGCCGCAGCCCGAGACCAGCGCGACCCGGCCCGCGCGGCAGGCCGGGACGAGGTCGTGCCGGCAGTGCCCTTGATGCTCGACCAGGAACGGCCGGAGCACCGGTATCAGCCGGTCGAGCACCGCCTTCATCGCCGCGTTCATCCCGTCCACGTAGAGCGGGGTCGCCAGCACGAGCATATCGGATGCCATCACCTTCGGCAGGAGCGCGTCCATATCATCCCGCTGGACGCACCGGCCCGGGGGTCGCGGTCCAGCAGTGGTAGCATCCCCGACAGTAGCCGACCTTCATCCCGTCCGGGTAGGCAAGTTCGACCTCCGCGCCGGCCGCGCGCATGCCCTCGACCAGCGGCGCGAGTACCCGGCCAGTGCCGCCCCGGTCGCGATGCGGGCTAGAGTTGAGCGCGAGCGTCTTCATCGGTTCGATTCTGCGCCGCCGGCCGCCGAAGTCAAGCGGCACGGCAATGGGTCGGGGGCCTGTCGGCACCGACGATGCTACCGACAACGGCATCCGGGGCGGACCCTGCTCTCGCAGTGCCCGCCCCGGAACACCCGCCGGACAGGTCCCTCGGACCTATCTCGGCACTACCAGCTTTTCGGCGGCCCGGAAACTGTCCGCCTCGAACCGGACCAGGTAGACACCCGCGCTCAAGCTCCTCAGGTCAAGCGAAACTGACCCGGCGGCCCGGCGACCGTCTGTCCGGACCGTGGCCACCGGCCGACCCGACGCGTCGTACACCGTCACCTTCGCCGCCCCGGCCCCGGGCAGGCCGTAGCGCAGGTTCGCGAACCCGCCCATGAGCGGATTCGGACCGATGTCCACGAAAGGCACCTCCGCCGTTCCGTCGCCGGCCATCACGCCCGAACGCTCCGGCCGGAACCCGGTCTCGATCCCGCCTTCGGGCGGCATCACGTAGCGCCAGAACTCCTGGGTCTTGTTCCCTTTGAAGGCGAAGAAACCCCGGTAGGAGCCGTGCTCGTAATGCGTGAGGTAGCCGCCCGCGTTCACCCGACGGCGTCGGCCGGTCGAGCCTCTTGACGGCATCGTATCGGACTCGGCCCAGAGACCGCCCGGCCCGGCGCCGTCCGGTTCATAGACCCAGAACTGCTGGGTATTGCCGCCCTTGAGCGCGTAGACCATTCCGTCGTCGGGGTGGAAGACACCCGACCCGCCGTCGCGCGCGCGCTTGCGCCGCAGGCGGTTGCCGTGCAGTCCGAGCAGGGGCATCCCGGCCAGGGTTTCCTCGGCCCAGGCGTCGGCGCCGATATCGTACTTCCAGAAACAGTGTTCCGGCTCGGCCGCCCGGTGGAAGTCCTTGGCCTGGTGGGCGTAGATGGCGTTCTCACCGTCGAACGCCAGCCAGGACCCCCGGTGCCAGCGGCCGCGCGGTCCGACCGGCATCGGCGCCCGTTCCTCCCAGGTGTTCAGGGCGGGGTCGTAGCGGTAGAAGTCCTGCCGGTCGCCCTTCATCACGTAGATGTAACCCGGCTCTCCGGGCACGTGGACCATGTAGCCGCCACCCCGCGGGCGCCGGCCCGATGGCGCGAGCGGCACGTCTTCCATCCGTGCCCAGGCCTCGGCCGGGTCGCTGTGCTCGATATCGAACCGCCAGAAAGCCGACGAGTTGTTGCCGTGCATCACGTAGATGTACCGCTCGCCGTCGCCGATGCCGCGACAGCCCCGGTCAATCGGCCGGCCGCTGGCCTGGTCAACAGGGACCGGCGTGGAATCAAGCTCTTCCCAGGTGCCATTGCCGCTCGTGAGCGGGTTATAGCGGTAGAGGTTGTGCTGGCGGCCTCCCTTGACCGCGTAGATCCAGGGCTGGCCGCCCGGCCCGGGCGCGATTGCCAGCCAGCTCCCGCGGCGGACCATCGTCCGGCTGTTGCCGACTTCGGCCGGGACCGGCGCGACCTCGACCCAGCCGTAGGGCCACGGCGTCTCGACGACCTTGAAACTCCAGCACGGCTCGAAATGCGGGCTCCACAGCCCCCGCACCCGGACCGCGCAGTCCCAGTGGTAGACCTTGCCGATTTCGAGCTCGGTGTCCACGACCCAGCTCCGGGTTTCGGAGATGCCCTCGGTCACCAGCGACGCGCCTTCGTAGACCCGGAACTCGTACGCGGTCGCCATCGCCACCTCCCGCACCACGAGCCTCGGCGTCGTGGTCCCGACATTGCTCCCGTTGGGTGGCGCGATGGGAATCGGCGGCGGCGGCGGCCCGACCTCCACCCTCTCGCCGTACCAGAAACCCCAGTGACCCTGTATCTGCGGCCTGGCCGCGGGCCCCTGCACCGCCTGGCCGGTCGAACCGTTGACGGTGTAGCCCGGGCCCGAGCCCGGCCTGCCGCCGGCATTGACCGTATACCAGTTCACCCACAGGCCTTGGGCCGGCACCGGCCCGGCCGGGAGTAGCAACAGCACCGCGACCGCGGCAATCAATCCTGACTTGGCCATCATCCCCTCCTTTCGGGGTTGGTGCCCGCGCTACTCGCCCTGCGCGGTCCCCGGCTCGGTCAGGATGACGGCGGCCACACCCATCTGCACCGGTTCCGGACTCGTGCGGCCATCGGTGCCGCGGTACTTGATGTACAATTGCCCGGGATACGCCCCGGCCGGCACGGTCCGGCTCTGGCTCGGATGCATGTTCCAGAGCGTAACCTGGGCGGTATCCGCCCGCATCACGTAGCCGGAATTGAGCACGACGACATCCTCCGGCCAGGTGTACGCCCCGTAGGTGTTGGTCGGGAACCCGATGCGGACGATATCGCCGAGTTCGAAGGGCTCGCCCTCGGAGACGTACGTCTTCAGGATTGCCCGGCCGTTGGCGGGGATGCTGAACGAGGGCGAGATGTTCAGGGTCCCGAAAGGCATGAACTCGAGCTGGACCGTCTCCCAGGTCGGCGCGTTGCCGAACCCGCCGCTCCGCAGGAACTGGCCGGTCAGCCCCGCGGGGAAAGACACCACCGGCGACATGCCGTTGCCGAGCAACAGCCGGTTCGCGTCGAGGGTGGTTCGCCCGGTCCCGCCGGTGCTGACCTGGTGGCCGTGTCCGACCAGCGCGTAGCCGGAAGACGGGATACCGCCGAGGTGCTCGGCGTCATCCGCGTTGTAGGCATAGGGCACGCTCACCAGCCGCGTCCGCGGCGTCATCGTCACGCCGTTGACGGTGATCTGCAACCAGCAGTGCGGCCCCGCGGGCAGGTTGGTGATGGGGCTGACACTGCCCAGGACAACGTTGAAGATGCCGTCGGCCACCGGGATGCCGCCGTGGGCCTCGCTCCAGAGCGAGCTCCCGCCGGTTTCGGCGCTGTAGATGGCGAAGGTGAAGTTGTAGTTTCCGGTCAGCGGCTCGCCGAAATCATCGGTGAGCTTGCCCTGGTAGTTGACCAGTCGTGGAATGCTGATGGCGTCGGTCTCGGGCCGCGGCTCGACAACCTGCTCGGCGTAGGACGCGCCCGCCGCAAGTAAGAGGCAGAGCGCAACGGTTGCGAAGGACGTCTTCATAGGTAACCTCCAGGTTTCTCCCCATGTTATCCACACCTGTGGCCACGAGGGGTCTCATCTCGACATCATCTTTTCGGACTGTAAGCCCGGATAAGAATAGCCCCCCGGGCCCGGCTGTCAAGGACGAATCCGCGTTGGTCGGGCCTGCCGGGCCTTGCCCTTCTTGCGCCCGAGGCCTGCCCGGTTCCGGGTCTTGCCGGGCTTATTGCCGTCGCCGTCATAAAGGCGGTGCAGTTCGGCCAGTTCCTCGAGCCGCCGGGCGACCCGGCCGTGAACCGAGTCCGCCGGGTACGAGCCGTCGCGGCCCGGCTTGCCGGCCGTGACGCCGGTCAGGAGCTCGATGCCCTCGTCTATCGTCTCGACCGCATAGACGTGGAACCGTCCCTTCTTCACCGCCGCGACGACGTCGGGCCGGAGCGCGATGTCGCCGGCATTGGCCCTCGGGATGACGACACCCTGCCTGCCGGACAGCCCCCGCCGGACGCAGACGTCGTAGAAACCCTCGATCTTCTCGTTCACCCCGCCGATGGGCTGGACCCGGCCGCACTGGTCCACCGAGCCGGTCACCGCCAGGTCCTGCCGGACCGGCAGGCCGGCAAGGTCCGAGAGCAGGGCGTAGACCTCGGTCGAGGAAGCGGAATCACCGTCCACCCCGCCGTAGCTCTGCTCGAAGGTTATCGAGGCCGACATCACTATCGGCCGGCGCCGGGCGTAGCGGTCGCGCAGGTAACCGGTGAGGATGTAGACACCCTTGTCGTGGGTCGGGCCCGAGAGTTGGGCCTCGCGCTCGATATTGATGATGCCCGCCGAGCCCACGCCGGTGCGGGCGGTTATCCGCGCCGGCTTGCCGAAGCTGTACTCGCCGGTATCGTAGACCGCCAGCCCGTTGATCTGCCCGACCGCCCGGCCGGTGGTGGCGATGAAGACCGTGCCCCGGTCAATCAGCTCCTGGAGCTTGTCCTCGTAGAGCCGGACCCGCTCGCGCCGGGCGTCGAGCGCCTGCTGGACGTGCGCGGCCCGGACCCGCTTCGCCTTCGCCTTCGCCGCCCAGTAACTCGCTTCCTTGAGCACGTCACCGACGATGTTGAACCGGGTCGAGAGCTTGTCCCGCCGGCCGGCCAGCCGGACCCCGTATTCGAGCACGCGCTTGACCCCGCTCCGGTCGAAGGGCAGGAGCTGTTCCTTGTCGCAGAGAAGCTTGACGACCCGGCTGTACTGGTTGATGGCGTTCTCGTCGCGGTCCATCACCCAGTCGAAGTCGGCCCGGACCTTGAAAATCTTGCGGAAGTCCTCGTCGTGGGCGGCGAGCAGGTGGTAGATGTGCGGGTCGCCGACCATCACCACCTTGACATCAATCGCGACCGGCTCGGGCTTCATCGCCGTCACCGGGAGCATCGAGAGCAGGGGTTCGTAGGCGGAGACTTCCAGCCGCCGGTGGCGCAGAGTGCGCTTGAGCGCGGGCCAGACCCCGGGCTCGACCAGCACGTCGAGCGCGTTGAGGACGAGAAAGCCGCGGTCCGCCCGCAGGAGCGAGCCGGCCTTGATCCGGCCGAAATCGGTCCGCCACTGACCGGACCGCTCCACCACCCGCTCGATGGTACCGAAGACGTTCTTGTAGTTGGGGTTGGTCTCGAAGACGACCGGCGCACCCTTGGTCCGGCTGTTGTCCACCAGCACGTTGACCCGGTACTCGGGGAAGAGGTCCGGCGCCGGACCCGCTCCCTCCTTGGCCTCGGCCGGCCGACTGCGGAACCGGTCCATCGCCGCGAGGATGGACTCCTTGACGTCCTCGAGCCAGGACTTGAGCTTGTCGCCCGGGTAGCGCTCCGCGACGTCGCCGAGCCGCTCGTCGAGCACCGGCCGGACGACGTTGCGGTCGAGTTCGGCCAGCGCCTCGCGCGCCTCGCGCTCGTGGCCCCGCACCTCCTTGAATATCGCCGCGAGCTCGGCGGTCAGCGCCCGGTAGGCGACGCGGATTTCCTCGGCCCGTTCCGCGGTAAGCTTGCCGTCCTCGACCAGCCCGGCCAGGGCGTCCATCTTGACCGGCTGTTTCTCGACAATCGGCGCAAGCTCGGGCTTGACAAAAGGCGCGGCCTGGACGAGCGCGAAACCGGCCGCCGCCACTTTCTTTTCGAACTCGCGCACCTTCGCGCCGCCGCGCTCCTTGAACATCTCGATGATACCGGCCCGGCTCTGCTGGTAGGCCTCGCTCTCGAACTGGGCGGGCAGGTTGCCGGCCAGGTACTCGACGAACTCGTCCATCTCCCGGGCGAAGCGCCGGCCCCGGCCCGCGGGCAGGCGCAGGAGAACCGGCTGGTCCGGGTCCTTGAAGTTGTTGACGTAGCACTTGTCGTCCAACTCGCGGGGAGTGCGCTCGTAGCGGGCGAGGAGCTGGCGCACCGTCGTCGTCCGACCGGTGCCGACCGGGCCGGTGACAAAGACGTTGTACCCGGACGCGCCGATCTCAAGCCCGAGGGCGAGCGCATCCACCGCCCGGCGCTGGCCGACGATGCCGCAGTGGTCGTCGTCCGGGTTCTGCTCGGGCGGCTTGAGGTCGTCGGTGGTCTTGAACCGGAGGCAGTCGGGCGGGCAGGTCCAGGCCAGCGCGGCCGGGGCCAGCGCCAGCTTCTTCTCGAGCGCGGTCTGTTTCTTATTCGCCAATTCTCGCTCCTTCGCCGTCTTCAGTCTTCACCCGGCCACTCGCTCCCGCGCCACGACCCGAAGCGACGGAAACCGGAGCCAGGGCAGGAACCAGCGGCCGAGGTCGCGCTGTTCGTCGCCGACCAGGTCCACCGTCGCCAGCATCTCGTAGACGTTGCCTGTCACCATCGCGTCCTTGACCCGGCCGGTAATCTCGCCGCGCTCGAACCGGTAGGCCGAAATCGCGTTGAGCGCGACCTCGCCCGCCAGCAGGTTCGACTGCCCGCCGCCGACGAACTGGCAGACGAGCAGGCCCGAGCCGGTCGCGCGCAGGGCCTCCTCGAGGCCGGCGGTGCCGGGCGCGATTTCCAGGTTACTGAACCCGGGCGCGGGCAGGGTCGGGTACTCGCGCCGGGCCGAACCGGTGGCCGCTACGCCCGCGTCGGCCGCGGAGTCGAGGTCGTACAGAAAGCCGCGAAACGCGCCGCGCTCGAACAGCGGCACCGGTCGGGTCGCCACGCCCTCGCCGTCGAACGGCGCGGCCGCCAGCGAGCAGGCGCGGTGCGGGTTATCGGTAACGGAAAGGCAGTCGGCAAGGACGCGCTCGCCCTCGCGGCCGATGAGCGGCGAGATGCGCTTCTGCCGGTGCCGGCCGCTCGTCCCGCCCGGAAGCGGCGCGAGCAGGGCGGGCAGGGCCAGCGCCGTAACGATGACCGGCTGGTCCCCGGTCCGCGCCCGGGCCCGCCGGCGGCTGTGTCGGGCCGTCTGTTCCAGCCGGTTGCAGAGCGGCTCAAGCTCGAAAGGCCGGCCGTCGCTGAGGTTGACGTATTCGGGAAGCCATATCATCGAGCCGGCCCCGGCGATGAGCCCGCTTGCGTGCAGGTCAAAGGTCGTCCGCTCGTAGCCCGCGTCCGCGCCCCCGGTCGTCGCGATGCGGACCTCGCGCCGCGTGCGGGTGAAGGTCAGGTCGAGCCGCATTTCCGGCACCCGGGACCGCATCGCCGAGCAGAGCTCCCGGCCCCATTCCGCCATCCGACGCGGTGGGTAGAGCATCACCCGGCTGTGACCGGTCGCGACCGGGGGCGGGGCCGGCTGTGCCGCGAAGGCGAAACCCGCCGGGCCGCCCAGTCCCGCCGCCTCCAGCGCCGCGTCCACCAGTTCGTCGTAGCGCTCATCGTTGCTCGAAGCGGCGAAGCCGAGCCGCCCCTCCCGGACCACCCGTAAACCGCAACCGCGCTCGAGCCGCGTCTCCTGAGAACGGAACTGTCCGGCGCGGAACTCGACCACGGTCCGGTCTGTCTCCTCGACATACACCTCGGCCGCGTCCGCTCGCAGGCCGGCCATCGCCAGGACCGCGTCCACCCGCACCACTACCTCCCGCCCACCACGACGTCGCTTATCCGCAGGTGCGGCGCGCCCAGCCCGACCGGCAGGGGCCCCTGGCCGGCCTTGCCGCACCCACCCAGGCCGCCGAAGAGCACGAGGTCATCGCCGATATCGGTGATATGGCTCATCGTCTCGAAAACATTGCCCGCCAGCGTCACGTCGCGCACGAGCCTGCGCTTGCGGCCGGACTCGACCAGCCAGGCATACTGGGCCGAGAAAGTGAAGCTCTCCAGCTCGGTCATCCCGCCCCGGCTCCCGCAGATGTAGAGCCCGCGCTCGGTCTTATCGAGCATCTCGTCAACATCCGCCTCGCGCGGCTCGATGAAAGTATTGCTCATTCGCACCACCGGCGGAAAGTGGCAGGACAGCGCGCGGCCGTTGCCGGTCGGCGGCGCGGCCATCTGCCCCGCGCTCGACCGGTCGTGCAGCAAGCCGACGAGCCGGCCCTGCCGGATGAGCTCGGTGCGCCCGGCCGGCACACCCTCATCATCATAGCGATAACTGCCCCGCTCGCCCGGCATCGTCGCGTCGTCCACGATGGAAAGCTCCTCTACCCCGAAAGGCGTGCCCGGCCTCATCATCTCGCGCAGGCGCTCATTATCCACGACGTGGTCGGCCTCGGCCAGGTGGCCGAACGCCTCGTGGCAGAACACCGCGGCCAGCAGGGGATCCACGATGACGGTATAGCGGCCGGCTGCGACCGGCTCGGCCCGCAACAGGTCCAGGGCCACCTTTCCCACGCGCTCGACCAGCGCCTCCCGGTGCAGGAGCGCGGCGAAACCCTGCGGCTTGCCGAAACCGTCGCCGTAGTCCTGGATGTTGCTCCCGTCACGGGCCACCGCCCGGACGTGAAACCCGCAGTCGGCGCGTTCCTGGTCCAGGAAGCGTCCTTCCGAGGACAGGAAGACGGTAAAGCGATGCTCGTCGCGGTACTGCGCGACGGTCGAGACGATGCCCGGGGTGCTGGTCAGGATGCTGTTGTAATGATGGATGAGCATCCGCTTGTCCGCAAGGCTCACCGTGCGCGGGTCCTGCGCCGGATCGAGGCGGACCGTTTCCTCGTGCGGGCCGAGCCGGGCCGGCGCCGACTCCCGCGGCGGCAGTTCCTCGGCCTGGCGCGCGAGGTCCTCGGCCAGTCCGACCAGGCTCTCGTCAATCGCGTTGAACGTTGCCACCACCCAGTTGCCGCGGTCGAACACGCGCAGGCAACCGCCCCGCTCGAAACTGCGACCGATGCTGTCCAGTCGCTCGCCGCGGTAAAGCACGCTCGACCGCTCCGACTCCTCCACCCGGATATCGGCATAATCCACCGCGAGGCCGTCCAGCACCTCGTCGAGGAAAGCGCGCATCCCGCGGGAGTCGCTGTCGCTCATCGCGGCAGGGCGGCCAGAGAATCGCGGTAGGCCTGGTTCAGCCCGGTCGAATCCGTCACCATCCAGACCGCGCGCTGGACCATCCAGAGTTGGCCGGAGATATCCCGGTCCCGGACGAGCGCGGCGACTTCCTGCAACCCGGCGTGGTCGGTCACCGGCCCGAGTGCGAACGTATCGCCCTGGTCCGGCGTGCGCCGGTAGCGGTTACAACAGAACACCCCCACCGATTGCCGACCGCCCCCGGACTCGAAAACCGCGCTCTGTTCCTTCAGCACCACCACGTGCTGGACCCGGGGCTGGAGCGAACTGAAAAGCAGGCCGGCCGGAAACTGCTGGCTGACCGCGCCGCCGCTCGCGACAGCGGTGATATCAACCGTATAAGTCCCGGCCGGCACCAGCTGGGGGCCGCCGGTGATACTCGTCGCGGTCAACCCGGGGTCGAGTCCAAACGGTCTCCCGGTCGGCTCGAAATCCGCGGTCGAGAAGAACCCGTCGCAGGCCGCCAGCACCACAAACAAGCCCAGGACTGGCAGACAGACCCACCTTCCGAACCATCTCATCACACCTTCCTCCTCATACCTGTCTTCTCGACCCCTTTCCGTGCCGGTATATTACTCCTGCGCTTCGCACTTGGCATTCTGCAATCTGCAATCCTGCCCAGCTCTCTTCGCTCCGCGTCCCCGTGGTTCAATTCGCCACCACCACCCGCGCCACGCGCGCGCCCCGGTCATCCACCAGCCGGACAAACACCAGCCCGGTGGGCAGGCTCATCTCCAGATCCAGCTCCTTCTGCCCCGGGCCGACCGCCAGGGTGCGGCCGACGCGCCTTCCCGCGGCATCGAAAAACTCGACCCGGCCTACGCCTTCGGGCGCAACCGCCAGCCGCAGGGTGCGGCCGGCAACCACCACCGACCCCTTCACCCCTCGACCCCTCGACCCCTC
>DSBX01000116.1 GCA_011049385.1 Caldifarciminota bacterium
AACCTGCTCGGCGACGGCCTTCTCGGCCGCACGCACCTGTTCGATGATACCGGGTTCAGACATAATATCTAGGCGAAAAGCCTAGCTGACTGTGATTCGCTGTCAAGCGATGCAACCCCGGACCGGTAGGGCGCGTCGAAAGTGGCGACTACGGAATGCGGGAATCAAAGCAACAAGACGCATCTGCCTCCTTCTTGAAGTTGCGGGCCGGGCCCCTGCGCCCGGCCCGACTTCGAGTCCGCTTGCACCGGCGTCGGCTTCTCATATACTCACCTTCCCCATGGCTGACGATTTCATCCGCGTCCGCGGTGCCCGCGAGCACAATCTCAAGAACGTCTCGGTTGACATCCCGCGCAACCGGCTGGTCGTCATCACCGGCCTGTCCGGCTCGGGCAAGTCATCGCTCGCCTTCGACACCATCTACGCCGAGGGTCAGCGCCGCTACATCGAATCGCTCTCCGCCTACGCCCGCCAGTTCCTCGGCATGCTCGAAAAGCCGGACTGCGACGGCATCACCGGCCTCTCGCCCGCCATCGCCATCGAACAGCGCTCCTCGGCCCGCAACCCGCGCTCGACCGTCGGCACCGTCACCGAAATCTACGACTACCTGCGCCTGCTTTTCGCCCGGGTCGGCCGGCCCCACTGCCCGGACTGCGAGAAGCCGATTACCTCGCAGACCGTGGACCAGGTCGTGGACAGCCTGCTCGCCGAACCGGCCGGCACCCGACTGGTCCTGCTCGCGCCGGTCATCCGCGGCCGCAAGGGCGAGCACCGCGACCTGCTCGAAAAGCTCCGCCGCCGCGGCTACCTCCGAGCTCGGATTGACGGCGAGACGGTGGAGATAGAATCCGCGCCGAAGCTCGCCCGCTACAAACAGCATACCATCGAACTGGTCGTGGACCGACTCGAAGTCAAGCCCGGGGTCCGCAAGCGCCTCGCCGACTCGGTCGAACTCGCCCTGCGCGAGGGCGGCGGCGGCTGTATCGTCCAGGTCACCCCGGCCGACGGCAGGGCCGAAGACCGGACCTTCTCCGAGAACCTCGCCTGCCCGGACTGCGGCTTCAGCCTCGACGAAATCACCCCGCGCCTGTTCTCCTTCAACTCGCCCTACGGCGCCTGCCCGCGATGCCACGGCCTCGGCACGATAATGGAAGTGGACCCGGACCGGCTCGTCGCCGACCCCTCCCGCTCGCTCCTCGAAGGTGCACTCGCGCCCTGGGGCGAGGTCGGCGACCGCGGCGAATGGCTCCAGTCCCGCCTGCGCACCATCGCCCGCGAGTACCGCTTCGACCTTGCCACGCCCTGGCGCAAGCTCCCGGCCCGGGTCCGGCGCATCATCCTCCGGGGCTCGGACGAGGAGATGCGCTTCCGCTACGTCGGCCGCGAACACGAATGGACATGGAACGGCACCTGGGAAGGCATCGTCCCCCACCTCGAACGCATCCACAAACAGACCGACTCCGACGCCCGCCGCGAATGGGTCGAGAGCTTCATGTCCATCCTGCCCTGCCCGGCCTGCCGGGGCGCCCGGCTCAAGCGCGAGGCGCTCGCGGTCCGCGTCAACGGCCGGAACATCGCCGACTTCACCTCGTTCTCGGTCCACCGGGCGCACGAGCTCTTCAAGACCGGCCTCGAACTGGACGCCAGGGAACGCACCATCGCCCGGGAAATCGTCCGCGAGGTCCTGCGCCGGCTCGGTTTCCTCGCGTCGGTCGGGCTCGGCTACCTCACCCTCGACCGCACCGCCGAGACACTCGGCGGCGGCGAGGCCCAGCGCGTCCGGCTCGCGACCCAGTTCGGGTCCGGGCTGGTCGGCGTCTGCTACATCCTCGACGAACCCTCGATCGGCCTCCACCAGCGCGACAACGTCCGCCTGCTCAAGACCCTCACCGGCCTCCGTGACCTCGGCAACACCGTCATCGTCGTCGAGCACGACGAGGAGACCATCGCCCGCGCCGACCACGTCATTGACCTCGGCCCGGGCGCGGGTGACTCCGGCGGCCGGGTCGTCGCCCAGGGCACGCCCGACGATATCCGCGCCTGCCCGGACTCGCTCACCGGCGACTACCTCGCCGGGCGGCGGCGCATCGAGCCGCCGGCCGAGCGCCGGGCCCCGGGCCGGCACTGGCTTGAAGTCTCGGGCGCGCGGGAGAACAACCTCAAGAGCATCCGGGCCCGGTTCCCGCTCGGGCTCTTCACCTGCGTTACCGGCGTCTCCGGCTCCGGCAAATCCACCCTCGTCTCCGACATCCTTCACCGCGCCCTCGCCCGCCGCTTCCACGACGCCCGCGAGAAACCGGGCGCCCACGACCGCATCACCGGCGCCGAACAGGTGGACAAGGTCGTCAACATTGACCAGTCGCCGATCGGCCGCACCCCTCGCTCCAACCCGGCCACCTACACCGGCGCCTTCGGCCCGATCCGGGAACTCTTCGCCCGCTCGCGCGAAGCCCGGGTCCGCGGCTACAAGCCCGGCCGGTTCTCCTTCAACGTCAAGGGCGGGCGCTGTGAAGCCTGCGCCGGCGACGGCATCATCAAGGTCGAGATGCACTTCCTGCCCGATGTCTACGTCACCTGCGAGGGCTGTAAGGGCCACCGCTACAACCGCGAGACGCTCGAGGTCCGCTACAAAGGAAAGAACATCGCCGAGGTGCTGGCGATGAGCGTCGCGGAAGCGGCCGACTTCTACGCCGCGGTGCCGACCATCGCCCGCAAGCTCGAACTCCTCTGCCGGGTCGGGCTCGGCTACGTCAGGCTCGGCCAGCCTGCGCCCACGCTCTCGGGCGGCGAAGCCCAGCGCATCAAGCTCGCCCGCGAACTCTCCAAGGTCGCCACCGGCCGCACCCTCTACCTGCTCGACGAACCCACGACCGGGCTCCACTTCGAAGACGTCCGGCTCCTGCTCGGCGTCCTCGAACGGCTCGTCGCCCGGGGCAACACCGTCATCGTTATCGAACACAACCTCGAAGTCATCAAGTGCGCGGACTGGCTGGTGGACCTCGGCCCGGAAGGCGGCGACGAAGGCGGCACCATCGTCTCCGCTGGCCCGCCCGAAGAGGTCGCAGCCTGCTCCGCCTCCCACACCGGCCGCTTCCTCAAGCCCCTGCTTCAGCGCCGATGACGCTTCCCGCAACCTGGCCCGCGCCCAGCTTGACACGCCCGGTCAGTATGTTATTCTATGGCCCTAACCTAAGGAGGTAACTGTGAACCGTTCCGTTCTGCTCGCGACAATCATCACCGTCGCCCTGTTCACCCTCGGATGCGACAAGCTCTCCCCCGAGCCGGACTACTACCCGACCACGGTCGGCAGTACCTGGCGCTATGAAGGCGAGATGCTCTTCGCCCAGGGCGATGCCGACACCTTCGCGACGATGGTCCAGCGCGTCGAGATCACCGGCACCACCACCCTTGCCGGCGGTTCTGAAGCCGCGGTCGTGGTCAGCCTCGACTCGATGGAAACGCGTATCGGCCCGGACGCGTCCATCACCGTGACCTACGACACGACCTACATCGTCAAGCGCGACAGTCTCGTGCTCTCTTACGATTCGCTCAACGACAACACCCCGCAAACGATACTGTCCCTGCCGATTACGGAAGGGAAGACGTGGGATGTCTGGGCTTCCGGCGATGAGAAGGTCGAGGCGATGGTACTGGGCAAGGAAGATGCGGTCGTCCCGGCCGGCAGCTTCAAGGACTGCTGGAAGATGAAGTTCACCTACACCGGCCCGGACCCGGAAGAATTGCTGATGCACCACTGGGTAGCCGACGGCGTGGGTATGGTTCAATACCGGATGGAAATGGAATCCGGCCAGTTCACCATCACGATGGGCCTCAGGCTCACGCACTACGACGTCAAGAAGTAGCGTCTCGGACGTCACCAGCTTCCGGAACGCCTTACCTGAGCAGGTAGAGCAGGAAGCTGACCGCAATCCAGGCCGCGAGACCGAACCAGCCGAACCAGGTCAGGCGCAGGAACCGGCGGCGCGGACAGCGACGCTGGACGACGATGAAGAGAGCGACTAGCACAGCACCGGCCAGAAGAGCAATGACGTTGTGCGGCCGCGCACCGGCAAAGAGACTGCCGCGCCAGTAGGCAAGGTCGGCAACTCCCAGGATGGTCAGGTTGAAGATGTTGGAGCCGATCATGCCGCCCGCGGCCATTTCCGGCACGCCAAGGCGGACCGCGGCAACCGCGGTGACCAGTTCGGGCAGGGAGGTGACGAGCGCGACCATCGTCGTGCCGACAAAGGTATCACCCAGCCCGCTGGCCCCGGCCAGCCGGGTCGCGAACCCGGGCAGGAGGATGGCCGCCACAACAACGACCAGCGCGAAAGCGGCATAGCGGAACACCGCGGCCCGAAGCGACATCCCCTTCACCTCTTCCGGCGAAGCGGGTTCGCCACCGGTCTTGCCGGTGCCGCGCATCAGCACGATGTAGGCGACGATGATGAGTATCGCGACCGGCGAGACGGAAAGCAGGGCCGGGAGTCGGTCACCGAGCAGAAGCCCGGCCACCGCAAGCACGGACATGCCCGCGGCGTAGAGCGCAGAACGGGTGTGAAACCGGTGGAGCCCCCTGAGACAGGTACCGTCCCGGTTGAGCCAGTCCAGGCAACCGAGTATGGCGATGTTTATGACGTTCGAGCCGCCGACACAGCCGACCGCGATATCGGGCAGGCCCTGCACCCCGGCACTGATACCGTTGAAGAGCTCGGGCAGAGAAGTGGCCGCGGCGAGCAGGAGCGTGCCGGCCCAAACGTGCCCGAGCCCGGTCCGCCCGGCGATGACGTCGGCGTACCGGGTCAGGCGGATGCCGGCCCAGACGACCGCCCCGGCGCAAGCCAGGAAGCCGAATGCCGCGAAGGTCACCGAGCCGCTGTCAACAGTGGCGATGGCGTCCTGGCCCCGCCGGCCGCTAGCCCTTCGCCGGCGGCGGAACGGTGACGGTACCGGCCGCCTTGTCCTTGAGGAGTTCGCCGACCATCCCCACCGCCCCGAGCACGCCCGAAGCCTCATAGGGCACGAACAGCTTCGAGGCCTTGCCGTCGGCGATCTTCGCCAGCGCTTCGAGATACTTGATGGCTATGAGGTCGTTGGTCGGCCGGCCGTTGTGAATCGCGGCATAGACCCGCTCGATCGCCTGCGCTTCGCCTTCGGCCACGGTCAGCAGTTTGAACTTCTCCGCGGTCGCGACCCGCTCGATCGCCTCGGCCTGGCCGGTCGCCTCGAGCACCCGCTTCTGCCGCTCGCCGTCGGCCCGCAGAATCTGCGCCTGCTTGAACCCCTCGGCCTCGAGCACCGCGGCCCGCCGCTCGCGCTCGGCCTTCATCTGCCGGTGCATCGCCTCGGTCACGTCGCCGGGCGGCTCAATGCGCTGGAGTTCGACGCGGGTGACTTTCGCCCCCCACTTGTCGGTCGCCTCGTCCAGCACATCACGCAGCTTGACATTGATGCGCTCGCGTGAGGTCAGCGATTCGTCCAGGCTCAGGTCGCCGACGACGTTACGCAGGTTGGTCTGGGCGAGCTTGATGGTCGCCAGCCGGAACTGAGCGACATTGTAGAGCACCCGCACCGGGTCGGTCACCTCGTAGTATATGACCGCGTCCACGGTCACGGTCGCGTTGTCCTGGGTGATGACCTCCTGCGGCGGCACGTCCACGACCTGCTCGCGCATATCGACCTTGAGCAAACGTTCCAGGAACGGCAGGATGAAATTGAGCCCGGGTTGCACCGTCCGCTGGTACCGGCCCAGGCGCTCAACACAGGCCCGCTGGTAGGGCCGGACAATCCTGATGCCGAGCAGGGCAAGGAAGAACACGAACAGGATGATGATGACTAGCAACGCGATCATTTCTCCTCCCATGGTCCTACGACCAGATGAGTACCGATGACTTCAAGAATGCGTACCGGGCTACCGGCCGCAAACCCGGTTTCGGCGGTGGCCCGCCACTCCTCACCGAGAACCTTCACCCGGCCCATCTCGGCAGGCCGGATATCGGCGGAGACCGTCCCGCGTGTGCCCTGCAACCGGCTCGCGCCGGTCGGTTCCGGTTCGGGTCGGGTAAGGCGCCGGGCGATGAGCTGTGACATCACGACCAGCGCCGCGGCCAGCGCCGCGAAGACCAGCAGTTGCACGACCGGGTTCGGGACGAAAAACGCCGCGACACCGGTCACCAGCGCCGCGACACCGAACCAGATCATGATGAAGCCGGGCACAACCATCTCCAGCACAACCAGCATCAACCCGGCGACAATCCAGAAGGCCGGACCAGAAATCGGCATGGCTACCTCCCGCTGCCGTAAGCAGTATCAGCGGTCATTGGCACAAGAGATAATCAGGTCGCAGGATGATGTTGTCAAGCTCGGTGATGACGGCACGGAAAGGCGTGGGCTGTGCTCCCCAGAACCCTGGCACTAAGCCGGGCCGAGCGGGTAGGAGGCCAACTCGGTGTAGCGCGGTCCTTCCGGATGGAGTTCGCTCTTGATGAGAACGACCCGCGTCACCGGAAAGAACCGGCCGGCGAAAGGCGCAACCTGTGCCCCTGCCTGCTCGCAGCCGACCAGTGCCGAGAGGTCAGCCGGCATACGCAGGCGCCCGAGTGTCAGGTGCGGAGTGTAAGGTCGCTCTTCAACATGGACCCCGACCGACTTCAAAGCCGCCCCGATTGAACGCTGGACCTCGACCAACTCCTCGCGACCCCCTCCATCCCGACCCAGAGCACCCGCGCCCGGTGCGGAGCAGGAAAGGCCCCGAGGCCGGCCAGCCGGGCTTGGAAGACCCCGTGACCGGCACAGGCCGCCGCCAGCGACTCGGCCGCACGGACGGGGAAACTCTCGGCAACCTCTCCGAAGAACTCCAGCGTCAGGTGCATCTGTTCGGGCCGAACCCAGCGCATCCCCGGCACTCTCCCGGACAGCTCGCGCTGGAGCTTGCCCAGTTCCTGCCTCAACTCATCCGTCGTCTCGACCGCGAGGAAGCACCTCATCGGTCGCTTTCCAGGGCCCGGCGGCACAGGTCCAGGACCGCGGCCACCGCCTGCTCGCGTATCGCGCGGCGCTTGCCGCCCAGCATCAAACGCTCGCAGGTTAACCGCCCCCGAACCGCGGCCGCCGTGAAGACCAGCCCGACCGGCTTGTCCGGCGTCGCCCCGCCCGGCCCGGCGATACCGGTAACCGACAGCCCGACGTCGGCACCGAACCGGCCGGCCACCCCGCTCGCCATCTGCTGTGCGACCGCTCGACTCACTGCGCCATGGCGGTCCAACGCCGGTTTGCCGACCTCGATCAGTGCCGTCTTCGCCGAGTTCGAGTAGGCGATAACCCCACCCCGGAAGTAACCGGAACTGCCCGGAACGTCGGTAATCCGGGCCGCAACCAGGCCGGCGGTGCAGGACTCCGCGGTCGCCAGGGTCAGCCTCCGGGTAGCGAGCAGTTCACCCACCACCTCGGCGATATCGCGTTCCCCGACCTCATAGACCCGGGAGTCAACCGCCTTGCGAACCAGCCCGAGCGCGTCCTCGAGTTCGAGTGCGGATGGTGCCGACAGGACGATGTCCACGCCGGTCGTCGAAGGGTAGTAGGTGGTGGCCACGGAGGAGTGACGCCGGAGTGCCCGCTCAACCCGGCCGGCCAACACGGACTCGCTCTCCCCGGTCGTCCGGACCTGGACCCGACTCGCAGGTACCTTGACGAAACGGGCCCGCAGAAACGGCTCGACGACGGTGAACAGGACATCGAGTTCGGCCGGGATACCGGGCAGGAGCACGATGACCGTGCCCTGCCGCTCAACCAAACAGGCCGGCGCGAACCCGACCGGGTTCGGAAACAGCCGGGCACCGGGCACGACCCGCGCCTGCTGACGGGCCAGCGCCGGAACCCGTCGGCCACCCTGCCGGAAGGACTTCTCGATGCGACGCAACGTCGGCGGATGCAGAACCGTCTTGCGTCCCAGCAGTTCGGCAACCGCAGTCACTGTTCGATCGGCAGGTGTCGAACCCAGCCCACCCACGACGAAAACGAGCCGCGAGCGACCGACCGCCTGCTCCAGTGTCTCGGCGATCATCACCGCGCTGTCCCCGATGACCGTTCGTCGCGCGACCGGCAGACCGGCCGCAGCAAGCCGCCGGCCCAGGATCTCTGAGCTTGTATCGCCCGACCGACCCGTCAACAGTTCGTCGCCGACGACAACGAGTTCGACCCCGGGTTCCACCATTATCCGCGTAGCAGGCAACCGGCCGCCGGCAGCACCCGGGGACCGAACCTGAGCACGACCTGCATGACCAGGTTCGCCATGACGCCGGCAAGAAAGTCGTCAACCATTATGCCCCAACCCCCGGGCAGGCGTTGCGACCGGTCAATGAACGGCAACTTGACAATATCGAAGAAACGCCAAACCAGAAAGCCGAAGACCAGGGCCGGAAACGTAAGCGCAGGCAGGGCGAAGAAAGTCACGAGAGTGCCGACAAACTCGTCGATGGTCACGCGCCCGGGGTCTGGACCCCACCAGCGTTCGAGTTCGGTCGCCAACGGAACCCCGACGAAGAACACGACCACTATCACCAGCGCATGCCACACCGGCCAAGGCCGCAACAACCAGGCCGGCAGCAAAACGAAGAGGCTTGTCACCGTCGCTGGCGCAACCGGCGAGTAGCCGGTGAAGAGCACCGAACCGGCGGCGACCTTGAGCCAGTAAGAGAGACCTCGTACCGGCGACGGTCCGGTCACTACCGGCGTTGCTTGCTCGGGAGCCTGGATTCCCATTCCACCACCGTGTTCGCGACGATGAAGATGGATGAGTAGGTTCCCACGAGAATGCCGATGGTCAGCACGAAGGCGAAATCCCTGATCGCCGCTGCACCCAGCGTCAGCATCGTCAGGGTCACGAACAGCGTCGTGCTGGTGGTGATGACCGTCCGGTTCAGCACCTCGTTGATGGCCCGGTTGACGAGACCGCCGAAGGACTCCTTCCGCACCTTGCGCATACCCTCGCGAATCCGGTCGGAGACGACTATCGAGTCATTGACCGAATAGCCGATGACGGTCAGGACCGCCGCAATCACGGTAATCGTGATCTCCTTATTGAACAAGAGCACGAGACCGAGAGTTATCAGCGAATCGTGAATCAGGGCCAGCACCGCCCCGACGCCGAAACGCAGGTCGAACCGGAAGCTGACATAGATCAGGATGCCGACAATGCCGAGCAATACCGCCAGTAGGACCTTGTTCTGCAGTTCCCGGGAAATCCGCGGACCGACCGTCTCCTCGCGCAGGACCTCGAACCGGTTGCCCGGAAAGGACGTCTCGAACTGGCCCCTGACCATGGCCGCAAAGTTGCTCTCGCCGCCCTCGAACTCCCGCGCCCGGACGCGAATCAGAAAGTCACCCCGGTCGTCCTGCTGAATTGAGGCACCGCCTTCTCCGACCGCCTCTATCGCTGCACGAACGTCAGCCACGCCGACCGGTTCTTCGAACCGGACCTGCAGGAGCGTACCCCCGGTGAAATCCACCCCGTAGTTGAACCCGCCTTTCACGAAATACAACGCCACGGCAACGACCAGCAGGGCGGCCGAGAACAGGAAGAAGGCTCGTCGGCGGTCAACGAAATTGATGTTGGTATCGCGTATCAGTCTCATCTTAAATCCTCAGCTTCCTGACTTCGAACCGGCTCAGGAACCAGTCGAAGATGAACCTCGTCAGGAACACGGCGGTGATCACGTTTATGACCAGGCCGGCGATCAGTGTTATCGCGAACCCCCGAATCGGCCCGCTCCCGATGAAGTAGAGCGCGATGGCGGTGATGACCGTCGTGGCATTCGCGTCCACGATTGTCACCAGCGCCCGGTCATAGCCGGTGTCAACAGCAGCCATCGTCGTCTTGCCGCCGCGGAGTTCTTCCCGGATGCGTTCGAAAACCAGTACGTTGGCATCAACCGCCATGCCGATGGTCAGGGCAATGCCGGCGAGGCCCGGCAGCGTCAGCGTCGCCCGCAGGCCGGCAAGCACCGCGAGCAGGAAGAAGATATTGAAGACCAGCGCGAGATTGGCCAGTGCGCCGCCGACCGCGTAGTAGATGAGCATGAACAGCATCACCGCCAGGGCACCGATCAACCCGGCCAGAATCCCCTGCCGTATCGAGTCACTGCCGAGCGACGGCCCGATTGAACGCTCCTCGACGTAGTCAAGCGGGGCCGGTAGCGCACCCGAGCGCAGGACAATCGCCAGATCACGCGCGTCATCGGGGTTCACGTCGTTGGTCGTGATCATCGCCCCGGCCTCAGGCGGAATCCTTGACTGGATGATCGGTGCCGAACGGACGACATTGTCGAGCACTATCGCCAACCGCCGGCCGATGTTCCGGCCGGTAATCTGGGCGAACTCTATCGCTTCCCGGCGCTCGAGTTGAAGATTGACGATCCAGGTATTGGTCAGGGTAAGGTCCGAGCCCTGGTAAGGCGAGGGGCGGGCATCCTTGATTGCCGAACCCAGCATCTCGGGCTCCGCCTTGAGCATGTACAACCGCCGCACGGTCCGGTTCTGATGCTCCTCGGGCGCCCCGAACAGGAACTCCTGCCCGGACGGCCAGAAAGGCCGTGACCTCTCAAGCAGTCGCCGGAACTCGACGTAGTCAGCCTCGTCAACCCCGAAGTCGGCACCGATGGTCCGGACATAACCGAGCATCGTCCCGGGCTCATCCGCAACCAACGGGTCAATGCCTTCGCTTTCGTCGAGAACCGGCACCCGCTCCGTCGCAACGGGCTCCTCCTCGGTTTCGGCTGCCACCGTTTCCTCCGCCCCGGGTTCCCCGACAAGCTCATCGGAGGTGAGCCTCTCGTCCGCCCTCTTCAGCGCGTCATAGGCCGTGCGCTCGTCGGCAACAAGTTGGAACTTGAGCTGGGCAGTCTGCTTGATTATGTCCTTGGCCCGGTCGCGGTCCACGCCCGGCAACTGCACGAGAATCCGGTCCTGACCGACCTTCTGGATAATGGGCTCGAACACCCCGAATTGGTCAATCCGGTTGCGGATGACCTCAAGCGCCCGGTCGGCCGCATCCCGCGCATCCTCGGCGCTGAGCTGGGTCTTGTCCACCTCAAGGACAAGATGCATCCCGCCGACAAGATCAAGGCCGAGGTGCAGGGCCCGCTTGTGAAGCGAGGCCAGCCGCTGCTGGTGCCGGGCAACTTCCAGCTCGACCTTGAGACTGTCCGCGCGGGACGTAGCGCGAGTCATCTTCTCATCCAGCGCCCGCTCGGCTCTTGGCGCGTCGAAATAGAGCTGCCAGGTCGGCCAGAGCGCCCAACCTGCGAGCCCGATCACAATTATGAGGACGGCGAACTTGATTCTTGAACCCTTCAAGGGTAGACCTCCAGAATCCGTTTCATCTCGGCAACAGCATCCCTCAGTCCGACCATAACCGCACGGGCAATAACGGCGAAGCCGATACTGAAACCCTCGGCAATACCCATCTCCAGTATCGGAACCACACTCCGATAGTCAAGCCCGTGCCCAACATGGACGACCAGCCCGTTCGCGCGTGCAACACGACCCGCCTCGGCGAGTTCGTCCAGCAAAGGCACAGCCTCTCTCCCGGCCTGGCGGGCCCGGCTCTTCGCCTTGCGCGACCGGTCAGCAACGCGCAGACGCCTGCTGGAACAGGTACGTGAGTAACGGTCGGTATTGAGTTCGACCACGTCCGCACCGAGCCCGGCCGCCGCCTCGACCTGCCGCGGATCCGACTCGACGAAGAGGCTGACACGGATGCCGCCCCGACGCAGACGACCGACCGCACTCTTGAGGCCGCCATCCCGGCCGAGAAGGTCGAGCCCCCGGGTTGTCGTGACCTCGGTAACGAGCTCCGGCACAAGCGTGACCTGGTCCGGCTTCGTCCGGACGGCGAACCGAAGCAGGTCTTCGCTCGCCGCCATCTCCAGCGTCAGCTCGGTCTGAACCGTCTGCCGGAGAATCTCGACGTCGCGCTCGGTAACGTGCCGTCGGTCCTTGCGCAGGTGAACGGTTACTCCGTCCGCGCCGCCCATCTCGACCAGCGCCGCCGCCGTCACCGGGTCCGGGAGAGAATCCCGGCGCGCCTGGCGCAGGCTGGCAACGTGATCGACGTTCACGGAAAGCAATCGCACAGTGGTGCGGATTGTAAGTCATGAACCGGGCTCTGTCAAGGACGCCGCTCGACGAGGCCGCAATACTGCGCATCAAGCTTGACATCCTGTGCCCTCGCGTAGAATCTCGGAAGACGTGAATCGATACTACCTGCAGGTCTACGGTTGCCAGATGAACCAGTAC
>DSBX01000199.1 GCA_011049385.1 Caldifarciminota bacterium
AGTATCGAGGCGAACCATCTGCATGTACTGATTCCTGGTGTTGGCGTCAGGCTGTTCTCGAAGAGTGAAGTTCGGCAAGTACAGCTTGATGACAAGCATCGGGCCAATGACATTGCTGCTCAACTCGCGGGTACCGGCATCACGGTTATGGTAACGCCCGTAGCTACCACGCCCTCACCTGCAACCGCAGACCTTGTCCCCGTGTATGTAGTGAAAGAAAGGAACCCGGGAGAAGCAGCGCTCTATGCGTTGATCGGAGTCCCAGGGATTGCTCCGCTCGGACAACTCTACAACGGTGAAATGGGGAAAGCAGAGGGATTTCTCGCGGCCAAGCTGGTATGCCTGGGTCTTGTCGGCCTTTCGTTTCTTGTCGAGACGGATACCCTGCCGCAAGGCAGGATGGGTACTTCCCCAAGCGATGTTCTGTGGGGACTCGGGATCGGGTCTTACCTGGCGGTTTCAGCCGCCTCCGTCGCGGACGCGGCGGTCAGTGCGGAACGGATCAACCGACGTATGCGGGGAGACCGGCCGGCGCTCAAGGCAGGACTGACTATGGGCTTCTAGCCGTGCCGCGAACCGGTCCAATCGGCCCCAACTACCGGTTTCGCTTGACCCCGGTCGGGTTTCGGGTAGAACTTGGACGTGGAGAATGGAGATGCTGACCCGGTCCGAGGGCATTGACGCGGTTCGGAGCCTGAATATGGGAAGTGTCCCGGGTTTGGCCGCTGGCTCAGCCGGACTGCGGAATAGGACAACTGCTCTTCCCGTTTGAGTGGGGTTGCGGGCGCGGGGCCGGTCAGCGGCCCGGGTCCATCGGCGGGCGGAGCATCGCCCACATCTTGAGGGCGAGTTCGGAGACTTCGAACTCGGCCGCGACCTTGAACCCGTGCTTGCGGTAGAGCTCGACATTCGCCTCGGTCTCGGTCTCGAGCCATACCGGGGTTCCCTTGCGGTCACTGCGGGCGAGCATCGGTCTGAGCAGGGTGCTGCCGAGTCCGCGGCGTTGATGTTCGGGCGCGATGCCCAGCATCGCCAGGTACCGGTAGCCGGCCGGGGCGTGTTCTTTGCGGATGCGGGCGATGGCCTTGCCCAGTGCGCCGAATCGGCGCAGCCGGGCGAGCCCGACGTGGAACGGTATCGCCAGCGCACCGCAGCGTAAAGCGGCAAGGCCGCCGGGGTCGGCGTGGCGCTCGGGCAGCCAGACCGCCGCGCCTTCGAGCCGTTCCGAGGGAGCCCAGGCTTCTCCCTTCATTATCCCGAGCCTGAGCATGAATGCGAAGAGCGGGCGGGAACGCCGGGCCCGTTCTCCCGGTTCCGGGAAGACCGCGGTCCATATCGGGTCGTCGGCGAACGCCCGCACCAGTTGCCCGACCACCGCCGGGACGTGCCCGGGCTCGAGCCGGAACAGGCCCTGCCCGTCGTCCCGCGGCCGGGCCGGTCTTTTCGGGATCAGCGGCATTGGCACCTTCGGGAACCATGATAGTGGATTGTCGAGCCGTCGTCGAGCCGGCGCGGAATCGCTTGCCCCTTCACCACCCGACTCTAGAATGGCACCAGGACTGCCGGTCCGAATCACAATCAGGAGGGGGTGTCGCGATGACCGAGTTCGGCGCGGCCTGGGGCGAAGTAATGGAGTGGATCGGCGAGAACCAGCTCCAGTTGGACGACCGGCCGTGCTGCGAAGTACACCTGAACGACCACGAACAGCACCCGGAAGGCAGATTCATCGTTGACATCTGCCAGACGGTCAAGCGGCGCTGAGCGCTCCGCGCCGCGGCGTTGACCCGGCGGCAGGCGGGTCTATCATCTGCCGGTGAACCCGCCGGCTGTCATCCACGGGCCGAGCCTCTGGTCCGAGCCGGATGTCCGGCTGTTCCGGCAGGGACGGCACTTCCGCCTCTTTGACCATCTCGGCGCGCACCCGATGACGGTGGACGGCCGGGCGGGAACTCTCTTCTCGGTCTGGGCGCCGGCCGCGGCCGGGGTCTCGGTCATCGGCGATTTCAACGGCTGGAACCCGGGCGCCGCGCCGCTGGCGGTGCGCTGGGATTCGTCCGGCATCTGGGAGGGATTCGTCCCCGGGGTCGGGCCGGGTGCGCGCTATAAGTTCCGCATCGGGCCGGGCGGCGGCGGGCCGGCGCTGGAGAAGACCGACCCGTTCGGGTTCCGGTTCGAGCTTTCGCCGGGCGGACCCTGCGTCGTTGCGGCTTCCGGCTACAACTGGCAGGATGACGACTGGCTGGCGGCCCGGCTGGAGCGGGACCCGCACCGCGGGCCGCTGGCGGTGTACGAGCTTCACGCCGGGTCCTGGCGCCGGGGTCCGGACGGCCGCTTCCTCGGCTGGGCCGAGCTGGCCGACGCGCTGATTCCTTACCTGCTCGAAACCGGGTTCAGTCACGTCGAACTTCTGCCGGTGATGGAGCACCCGTTCTACGGTTCGTGGGGCTACCAGACCATCGGCTACTTCGCGCCGAGCGCGCGTTACGGGACGCCGGACGAGTTCCGCGCTTTCGTGGACCGTCTGCACCGGGCCGGCATCGGCGTCATCCTCGACTGGTCGCCGGCGCATTTCCCGGACGACCCGCACGGCCTCGCCCGGTACGACGGCAGCTGCCTCTACGAGCACGAGGACCCGCGCCGGGGCCGGCACCCGGACTGGTACACCTGCATTTTCAACTACGGTCGGCCCGAGGTGGCGAGCTTCCTCGCTTCGAGCGCGCTTTTCTGGCTCGAGGAATGTCACGCCGACGGCCTGCGCATTGACGCCGTCGCCTCGATGCTCTACCTTGACTATTCCCGGCCCGACGGCGAGTGGCTGGCCAACCCGTTCGGCGGCCGGGAGAATCTCGAGGCGATGGAGTTCCTGCGCGCGCTCAACACCGCGGTCTACGCCCGCTGTCCGGGCGCGTTCACGGTTGCGGAGGAGTCCACCGCCTGGCCGGGCGTGACCCGGCCGGTCCACCTCGGCGGGCTCGGGTTCGGCTACAAGTGGAACATGGGCTGGATGCACGACACGCTTCAGTACTGCGGCCGGGACCCGGTGCACCGGCGCTGGCATCACAACGAGTTGACCTTCGGCCTGACCTACGCCCACAGCGAGAACTTCATCCTGCCGCTGTCGCACGACGAGGTTGTCCACGGCAAGCGGAGCCTGCTCGAGAAGTTTCCCGGCGACGACTGGCGGAAGTTCGCCCAGCTCCGGCTCCTGCTCGGCTGGCAGTATGCGCACCCGGGCGCGAAACTGCTGTTCATGGGCGGGGAAATCGGCCAGCGCCGGGAGTGGAACCACGACACCGCGCTCGACTGGCACCTGCTCGATTGCGCCCCGCACGAGGGCATCCGGCGGCTGGTCTGTGACCTGAACCGGCGCTACCGCGAACTGCCGGCACTGCACGAGCGCGACACGGACCCGCAGGGGTTCGAGTGGGTGACCGCTTCGGACTCGGCGCACAGCGTCTTCGCGTTCCTGCGCCGGGACCGGGCCGGACGGCCGGTGCTGGCGGTCGCCAATTTCACGCCGGTGCCGCGCACCGGCTACCGGGTCGGCGTGCCGGTGCCGGGCGCGTGGCGGGAACTGCTCAACACCGACGCGGCCGAGTACGGCGGGTCCGGGCTCGGCAACCTCGGCCGGGTGGAGGCGGAGCCGTTGCGCTTCCACAACAAACCACACTCGCTAGACCTGAGCCTGCCGCCGCTGGCGCTGGTGTTGCTGGAGCCGCTTGACTGATGGCCGGGCGCATCTGCATCCACTCCCACTGCTACCAGCCGGACCGGACCGACCCCCGGACCGGCGCGGTGGACGAACAGCCTTCGGCCGCACCGTTTCACGACTGGAACGAGCGCATCACCGCGGAATGCTACGCGCCCAACGCCCGGGTCGGCAACTACGCGCGCACCAGCTTCAACTTCGGACCGACCCTGCTGGCGTGGCTGGAGCGGGAAGCGCCCGAGACTTACGCGCAGGTGCCGGCCGCGGACCGGGCCGGCCGGGCAAGATTCGGCGGCCACGGTCCGGCCATCGCCCAGGCCTGGGGCCACAGCATCCTGCCGCTGGATTCGGCGCGCGACCGCCGAACCCAGGTGCGCTGGGGTGTCAAAGACTTCCGGCACCGGTTCGGACGGGACCCGGAAGGGATGTGGCTGCCCGAAACCGCGGCCGATACCCCGACGCTGGAAGCGCTGGCCGAGGCCGGCATCCGCTTCACCATTGTCGCCCCGCACCAGGTTTTGGCCGGGCCGGGCGCGTATCGCTGTCCGCTTCCCTCGGGCCGCGAGATCGCGCTCATCGCCTACGACGGCGCGATCGCCAACGAGCTCGCGTTCCAGGACCTGCTGGCGGACGCGGACCGGTTTGCCGACCGCCTGCTGGCCGCGCCGGGTGAGTTGCTGAGCGTCGCGACCGACGGCGAGACCTACGGCCATCACCATCGCGGCGGCGGGCAGACGCTTGCCGACTGCCTCGACCGGCTCGAGGCCCGGGGCGCGCGGCTTACCGTCCCGGCCGAGGAACTCGCCCTCCACCCGCCGACGCGGGAGACCGGCATCGTCGAGCGCAGTTCCTGGAGTTGTGTTCACGGCGTCGAGCGCTGGCGCCGGGCCTGCGGTTGTTGCACCGGAATGCACCCGGACCGGCAACAGGACTGGCGCGGGCCGCTCCGGGCCGGGGTGGACTGGCTGCGCGACGTGCTCGCGACCGTGTACGAGGAGCGGCTGGCCCCGCTCATCGCCGACCCGTGGGCCCTGCGCGACGACTACATTGAAGCGATCCTCAACCCGGCCGCGCTGGACCGCCTGCTCGCCCGCCACGCCCGCCGGCCGCTCGACGACCAGGGCCGCGCCCTCGCGGCCGGGATGCTGAAGATGCAGTACTGGTGCCTGCTCTCGTTCGTGAGTTGCGGCTGGTTCTTCGATGACATCTCGGAGCCGGCGACGGTGCAGGTGATGCGCTCGGCCGGCCAGGCGATTATGCTCTGCCGGGAGCTGGCCGGGCTCGAACTTGAGGCCGGGTTCACCGACATCCTGTACAACGCCCGGAGCAACATCCCGGAGCTCGGGACCGGGGCGGATATCTATCGGAAGGTGGTCGGGTGAGGAGAGGGAGGCATTCTCTTCCGCGCGCGGCCGGGGTCCTGCTCCACGTCTCCAGCCTGCCCGGGCCGCACGGCATCGGTGATTTCGGGCCGGCGGCGCGCGGGTTCGCGGACTGGCTGGCCCGGGCCGGGTTTCGCTGGTGGCAGGTCCTGCCCCTGAACCCGACCGACCCTTTCTACGGCAGTTCGCCCTACCGCAGTATCTCCTCGAATGCGCTGTCGCCGCTGTTCACAAGCCCAAAGGCGCTGGTTGCCGACCGCCGGCTCGGGCCGGAAGAGGCCCGGCCGCCGCGCCTGCCTGCGGGCCGGGTTGACCACCAGGCCGCAGGCCGGTGGAAGGCGCGCCTGCTCGACCGTGCCGCGGCCCGGGCCGGTCCGGACGATGACTTCGCCCGGTTCCTGGACAGGGAGCGGGGCTGGCTTTCGGACTTCGCGCTCTTCGCCGCGCTCAAGCGCCGGTTCAAGGGCGTCGCGTGGACCGACTGGCCGGAGAAACTGCGCGACCGGGACCCGGCCGCGCTGGAACGGGCAAGGAAGGAACTGGCCGCGGCGGTCCGACGGGAGGAGTTCGTCCAGTACTTCCTCGACCGGCAATGGCGGGAACTGCGCGCGCATTGCCGGAGGCTCGGCGTCGGCATCATCGGCGACCTGCCGATGTACCCGGACCACGACTCGGCCGACGTCTGGGCCGCGCGCCGCTACTTCAAGCTCGACCGGCAGGGACGACCCCGGTTCGCGGCCGGGGTGCCGCCGGACTACTTCTCAAAGACCGGCCAGCTCTGGGGCAACCCGGTCTACGACTGGCGGGCGCTGGTGCTTGATGGTTTCGGCTGGTGGCTGGACCGCTGTGCGCGGGCGCTCCGGCTGTTCGATGCGGTCCGGCTCGACCATTTCCGGGGACTGGTCGCGGGCTGGCAGGTGCCGACCGGTGCCCGAACCGCAGAGCACGGCCGCTGGGTGCGCGCGCCGGGAGCGAAACTGATGGCCGCGCTCCGGGAACGCTTCCCGGAACTGCCTTTCATCGCCGAGGACCTCGGCCACATCACGCCCGCGGTCGAGCGCGCCCGGCGGAGCGTCGGCCTGCCCGGAATGAAGGTCGCGGTGTTCGGGTTCGGAACGGACCGGAGCCCGCATCGGCCGGACCGGGTCCCGGCCGACGCGGTGCTCTACTCCTCGACCCACGACACGAACACGGTCCGGGGCTGGTTCGAACAGGAGGCCGGGCCGGAGGAGCGGCGCCGACTTGCCCGGGTCCTGTCCAGACCGTTTTCTGCTCCACTCTGTGTCTCTGTGGTTTCGCCTCCGGTACGGACGCTCCTTGAAGCCTGTCTTGCGTCGCCGGCCGGTCTGGTCATCATCGCGGCGCAGGACCTGCTCGGCCTCGGCGCCCGGGCGCGGATGAACACCCCGGGCACGACGTCGGGCAACTGGCGCTGGCGGCTCCCGGCCGACGGGCTGACCGATGTCCTCGCGGCCGACCTGCGTCGTTCGCTGGCCGACGCGGACCGGGTCAGTCGCCGATGATGACCTTGCCGGTCAGGGTCCGGTCCGCAGACCTGAGCCTCAACCAGTAGACCCCGGCCGCGAGACGGCCGCCGTCCAACCGGACCCGGTGCCGGCCGGCCCGTTGCATCTCGTTCACCAGTACCGCCACCCGCCGCCCGGTCGCGTCGTGCAGTGCCAGTTCCACCGGCCCGGCCAGCGGCAGGTCGTAGCGGACCCAGCCGGCCCCGCCCAGCGGGTTGGGCCGCGCGCCGTGGAGGGCGAGCGCAACCGGTGCCGGTTCTCCGACTATCCCGGACCCGGGCACGACGTAGACCGAGTCCGCGACCTTGTCATCGGTCGGGTCGTCGTCGAAGGCGAGTTCGGTCGAGCAACTCGTCGCCTGCCAGCCCAGGACGGTTGCGGCCCAGGGCGAGAATGCGACGGTGTCGGTCGCGCCGGGCAGTACCATTGCCTGCTGACGGTCGGTGTAGTCGGTGCCGATGCGGAAGCAGACGTCGAAGCTCTCGGTCACGTCGCCGGCATTGCGCACCAGCGCCCGGGGCACGATGACCGCGCCCACGCTCACCGTGTCGCGCGGGGCGAGGATTGCCGGCGCTCCGACGTTGTGCAGGGCCACCCGGGTCGTGCAGTAACGGGCGTCGTTGGACGGGTTGTAGTCGCCGACAAGCCCCGTCGAACAGGAAACCGGGTACGGACCGGGAACCGGCGTCGCCATCCAGGGCGGGAAGTTGAGGCCGATGCGGACGCCGGGCGGGTGGCTGACGACGCCGAGAGTCGAGTCGTAGTCGGTGCCGATGCGGAGGCGGACGAGGTACGATTCGGTGGTGGTGCCGTAGTTCTGTACCGTGCAGACCGGCGCGACGAACGTACCGCGTTCGATCAGCGGCGGCATGGTCAATACCGCCACCCCGACGTCGCCGGCCGGGGTCGGGTTGTTCTTGACGCGGACGAGCATGCTGTCGGTGACGATACTGCCGTACTGGTCCGAGGCGGCGACGATTATCCAGTAGGGGCCGTCGGCGACCGCGGTCGTGTTCCAGTGCCCGAGCGAATCCTGGGCCTGGATGAGCGAATCGCCTTTCGTCAAGACACAATGGCGTCCGAAACAGCAACCCGCCCCGGAGGTCCGGGGCGGGCTGTTATCCTCTGCGTCGGCCCTACTGGCTGCCGTGGCAACGGACCGGCAACGGCTGGTGCAGTTCTCCGGGCCGGCGTCGGTAGCGGGGCCGGTGGTGCCGGTCTTCGCCGTTGTCTCCCGAGCCTTCGGACAGCATCACGCTGTGCTCGTTCGGCATCAGGTCCCCGAAGTCCAGCCAGTCCTGGATGTGCGGGGCCGGGGATGATTTCCCCGACCCCTCGGGCGGAACGACCGAAGCCGGTATCGCCCCATCAGCGGTAGAGGGCATTTGCCGTGCCGATTCCGCCGGTTGCGCACCGCCGGCTGAAGAGCCGGTCCCCTTGCGGCCTTCCTGCGTCACCAGTCGTGTTGCAGGTTTCATCTCGCCTCCCCGTAGACAGGTTGTTCATTGCGAACGCGTGAGTCGCGTGCCGGTGCGGGCCTCCGGGTTTCCGCTCGGGGCATCCCGCTTTCCTGTTGTGCCGGCATTTCCCCGGTGCCGGCGGCAGGGACGCAGGAGCGCAACGCTTCATCCAGGTCAGCCTGAAGGCAGGCCCGGGTAGATTCGTGTCGGAAGCGGCAAGCCACGCAATGGCGTTCTGCCGGCGTACGCAGATGCGCCTGGCCCCCCAGGGCACCTGCCAGCAGACGCTGAGCACTGCAAAGCTCGTCGGCGAGCTCGTCGGATATCACATACATCTGGACTCCAGACGTGTCGGGTCTCTCTTAGCCATCCCTTATACTACCTGCAATAATCGTGCCAGTATTGTCGCACTTGCGCGATTTGCATAAGAGTATGTATTACAGCGTATTAGCCAAAAGGGAGGGGAAGCTGAGGTGCGACAAAGCGGGTCCAAGGGCGCTAATTTCGTCAGGCACTGCCGCATTTTACGGCAGTTGGCGGCAGTTTGGGTTGTCGAAAGATGCGGTAGGTATATGGGAGTGCATACTGTGCGCGGGGTCCGGGGTCTGACGACAGCGGCCTGCCGGCAGGGGGTCGTGCGTCTGCGTGACCGCTTCCTTGGTCCTGAATCCGTACCGGGGAACAGGCGGGGACCGCCCGCGGTATGCTTGCGCGAGCATTTGGGCCTTCGGGCGTGTCGGTCGGTGGTTGACCCGTGTGCGAACTGGACTATCATTTCCAACGTCTCAGTATACTGTGAAGCCAAGAAAAGGAGTTCTGATGAGATACGCGAGCCTGCTTGTGCTATGCTCTTTCGTTGTCGCCGGCGTCATGCCGGTAATGCCCTACGGCCCGGATTTGGACGATATCGTCTTCACTGATGGGTACGTGGACCGGGACGAGGGAGAACGGGAGTATCCGCACGAGTTCTTTGACCGGGCGACCGGGATGACCGTCTCGTGGGGCTACGACGATTCATTGTTCTACGTCGCATTGGAGACCCGGGGCAAGGGCTGGTTCGGCATCGGCTTCGGCTCGGCGACGATGGACGGCGCGAATATGGTCATCGGCTTCGATACGGACGATACAACCGAAGCTTTCTGCCTGGTCGGCCGCGGCCATTCCTCCCAGGTTGTCGCCCCGGCCGATGAACTGCTGCCGGACTGGGATATTGACTTCGACGACGAGACCGGGGTCACGACGCTGGAGTTCGCCTATCCACTGCGCTGGCGGGGTAAGGGCGCGCCGGTGGAGTTTGCCGCCTACGAGGACGCTTTCCGTCACGCCGCGGTTGACGGCCTGGAGCCGGGCGACATCTACGATATGATACTGGCGCAGAACACGCGGACCCCCTCACTCGACGCCAAGCATACCCACTTGTCGAGCTTCAAGTTCAAGATGGGCGAAAAACCGGAAGTCGAGGAGGTCGGTCGGTAAGCCGGAGCTCGAAGACCACGGTATTGTCCGGGTCCGGGCAGGATACCCGGGCCCGGTCCGCTTCCGGCTCCCAGGGCAGGCGGCCGCCGAACCGGAGTACCGTCGCGAATGGATAGAGCGAGTTGAAGGCCCACGCGCAGAGCCCGGCCGGACAGGTCTCGCCGACTTGCCATTCGTCGCCGACCCGGTGCCCGTACGAGCAGACGCCCGGGCCTTCGCGCCCGCGGACTTCGACCACCCGGCAGACCAGCCGGCGGCCGACCGGGTCTTCTGCGGTGCGGTCCCGTGGTGCGGTTTCGTCGCTTGCCGTCATCGTCCTGATGCTAGCGCCGCCTGCCCGGCGGTCAACCCGTCCCGGCGGCGTGTTGACTCCCGCCTCAGTTCAGCTATCGTGAACGCGGTGTCTTTGAGTCTTTTCCGCTTCTGGCCGGCGTTGCTGTCGGCGGTGCTCCTGCTGGCCGTCTGTCGCTCCGACCCGGCCCGGCGGGCGGTTGCCCGGGTGAACGGCCGGGCACTGACGGTTTCCGAACTGGCGGCGACCCTGCCGGACCGGGTGGACCCGATGCGCAATGACTCGACGGTGAAACGCCGGTATCTGGAGGAGCTCATCATCAAGGAACTGGTCGCGCAGGAGGCGGAGCGCCGGGGCCTTGAAGAAGTCACCAGCCATCACGAGGAACTCGGGCTCAAGGCCTTCCTCATCCAGGAGTTGTACCGTCGCGTGACCGCGGCCGGCCGCGAGGTGACGCCGGAGGGTTTGGACAGCGCTTACGGGGGGCTTGCCACCGAACTGCGCCTGCGGCTCATCGAGGTTGCCGAGGAGAGCGTTGCCCGGCGGGTCACCGCCGAGCTGGCGCAGGGCGTTCCCTTCGAGTCGCTGGCGGTGCGCCGGTCGGTCCTGCCCAACGCGGCGTCCGGCGGAGACCTGGGCTGGCTGCCCGGGGTGTGGCTCGAGACGCCGGTCCGGGTGCTGGTCGAAGAACTGGAGCCGGGGGAGCACACGCCGGCGGTGCCGGTCCGGGACCGGTGGCAGTTCGTGAAGCTGGAGGGCAGGCGCGAGGCCGACCCGCCGCTCCCGCCGCTGGAGCAGATACGCGGCGAACTGCTGGTGCGGCTCCGGCAGTTTCGCCAGCAGTTACTGGCCCGGGAGTACCAGTCGCAGGTGCGCCGGCGGCTGGAGTTCGTGCCCGAGGGAATCGCGGTCATCATCAAGCCGGCGGATTCGATTACCCCGGCGGAGAAGGAAGTCCCGGTCGCAATCCGGGACGGCGAGAAGTACGTCAAGGTCGCCCGGCTGATGCACGTCCTGCGCCGCTTCCCGCCCGCGCTGGATTCGGCGATGCGGTGTTACGCGGTCGAGCGCGAGCTGGAAGAGGACCTGATGTACGAAGAGGCGCTGGCGCTCGGGCTCGACCGACTGCCTTCGGTGCGCGATTCGGTGGCCCGCTATCGCCGGCGCCTGCTCAACCAGGCGCTCTACCAGCGGGCGGTGGTCGAGTCGGTCAAGGTGAGCGAGGCGGAGATACGGGACCGGTTCGAAGCGAACCGGGACGAGTTCCCGGGCGCGGACTTTGCGACCGCGGCGACGCAGGTCGAGGCCGGGCTGTTGAACGAGCGGCGGGACACGGCCTGGCGCGAACTGGTCGAGCGCCTGCGCAGCGAGGCGAAGATTACGATTGACGAGCGGGTTCTGCGCGACATCGGCCAGAACCCCGATGGAAGCTGGCAATGATGACAAAGGAGTCCAGAGTGACAAGAGCGGTTGTGTGCGTGCTGGTCGGACTGACGGTGTTTCTCGCCGGGTGCCCGGAGGAGAAGCCGAAGGGCGCGGTCGTGGCGGTGGTCGGTGGTGACGAACTGACGAAGCAGGACCTGCAGGCGCTCGCGCCGGAAGGGTTCGCGGTGACGCGCGAGAACCTGCCCCGGATCCTGGACAAGTGGGTGTCGAACTCGCTGATGTACCAGGAGGCGGTGCGGCGGGGGCTGGAGGACGAGCCGAAGACGCAGGTGTACCTGGAGCGGCTGAAGCGGGACTATCTGGTGAACGAGCTCCTGCGCAAGCTGACCGAGTCGGTCTCGGTCAGCCAGAGTGAGATGCTCGACTACTTCAACACTCACCGCGAAACCTTCGCCGAGGAGGTGAAGATAATGCGGATTGTCCTGCCCGACAGCCTGGTCGCGGTCCAGACCCTGGCCGAGCTGAGGCAGGGCGGCGATTTCAAGCGCCTGGCCGAGGAACGTTCTCTCGACCAGCTCCTGCCCGGCGGCCAGGAGAGCGGCTTCCTGCCGCGCGGGTTCGGCGACCCGCGCCAGGGCGGGGACCCGGCGCTGGAGGAGGCCATCTTCGCGCTCCAGAAGGGCGAGGTTTCGGAGGTCATCCC
>DSBX01000302.1 GCA_011049385.1 Caldifarciminota bacterium
GTCGGCAACCCGGACGAAATCGGGGTCTGGACCATGCGCGAGCTCATCGCGCTCGTCGCCGGCCACGGCATCACCGAATTCGAATGGGAGCACAAGAAGGACAGGATGCGCATCCGGCGCGGCGGCACGGATACCTCGACCGCCCGGCCCGCGGCGCCGGTTCCGGAGACCGCCCCGGTCACGCCCGCGCCCGACTCCACACCGCCCGTATCCCCACCGTCGCCGGCCGAGGCGGTATCCCCGCCTCCGGGCCCGACCCGCGAGCAACCCCCGCCCGCGCCACCGCCGGACAAGGACGGAACCTCCGCCCCGGCGAACGTCGAAGAAATCACCTCCCCGATGGTCGGCACCTTCTTTGCCCGGGCCCGGCCCGACGCCCCCGCCTTCGTCGAAAAGGGCGAGACGGTCGAACCCGGCCAGACGCTCTGCATCGTCGAGGCAATGAAGCTGATGAACGAGATTCAGTCCGAGAAGAACTGCCGCATCGTGGACATCCTCGTCGAAGACGGCGAGTCGGTCGAGTACGGCCAGCCGCTGATACTCGTCGAGCCGCTCTGACCGGAACCCGGGACGTGACCCGCCTGTCCGGGCTCCTGCCCCGCGTTCCGGCCCTGCTCCTGCTCTTCTTCTCCGCGGTTCACCCGTCCGGCCCCGGTCTCGACGCCCCGACGCGCGCCGCGGTCGCGGACGGGCTGAACGCCCTCGGCATCACGCCGGCCGAACTCGGCTTCCACAAGCAGTGGGCAACGGACAGCTTCTTCCGGATGAAAGCGATGGACTACCTGCTCGACAACCCGCTCGAAGTCGCCGGTTACGTGGACAGCTTCGCGCTCAAGTTCCAACGCCACGCCGCGGACCCGGTCGCGCTCGTCTACCTGCAATGGCGCGAGACCGACACCGACATCCGGCCCCGGGACACCGTCGCGCTCCGGCGGGCGCTTCAGAAAACGGCGGGTACGCTCCGTCAGTCCGGCCAGGTCCCCGGTCTCGACGAACTGCCCGTCCCGCTCGCGCGCGCCGTCCGCACCATCCTCGCCGGGTTCGCGGTCGGCAGACAGCACCTCGACACCGCGCTCGCCGGCATCCCGGCCCGCGAGTTGGATGTCCTCATCGGCGAAGCGCCCGGGCTCTGGGCCGAGCAGGACTCCACCCGGCCCAAGCCGCAGGGCCTCCTGCACCGTGAGTTCGGGCTGGACTACGACACGACGCTGGAAATCAAGGCCGAAACCCTGCTCGCTTATGCCCGCAAAGTGGACCGCCACCACCTCGCGCTCACCGGGCTCGCGGTCGCGATGGCCGCCCGCGACGCCGAAGCCCTGCTCGCCGCCGACCCGCCGGTCTTCCGCTCCGAGGCTGAGCTGACCAAGGTCACGGGCGTTGAGGGCCCGGTGCGCTTCAGGGCGGAGACCGAATTCGGCAGTATCGTGGTCGGCGGCGAAGCCGACAACCACTACCACGGCGACTTCTGCCTCATCATCGAACCCGGCGGCAACGACCGCCACACCGGCCGGGCCGGCGCCGCGGTCGGGGTCATCGGCAACCCCTTCGCGGTCGTGATAGATCTCGAAGGCGACGACCACTACCACACCGACCGCATCTTCAGCCAGGGCGCGGCGCTGTTCGGCGCCGGCGTGCTCATTGACCGCCGAGGCAACGACACCTACCGCGCCGCAGACTTCAGCCAGGGTGCGGGCGCGTTCGGCACCGGCATCCTGCTCGACCGCGCGGGCCGCGACATCTACGACGCGGCCGCGTTCGTCCAGGCCGCCGGCTTCTTCGGCATCGGACTGCTCGCTGACGGCGAGGGCAACGACCGGTACAGCGCCGAATGCTACGCCCAGGGCTTCGCCTCGGTCCGCGGCTACGGGCTCCTGCTCGAAGGCGCGGGCAACGACGCCTACTACGCGGGCGGGGTCCGGCTCCACGAACCCCTGCTCCCCCGCGAATACCAGAGCTTCGCCCAGGGCTTCTCCATCGGCTGGCGGCCGGACGCCGCGGGCGGCATCGGCTTCCTCTGCGACATCGAGGGCAACGACAGCTACAACGCCGAAGTCTACGCCCAGGCCACCAGCTACTGGTACGCGCTCGGCGCGCTCTGGGACGGCGGCGGCTACGACCACTACCGCGCGGCCCAGTACTCGCAGGGCGCGGGCATCCACCTCGCGGTCGGCTGTCTCATTGACGTCGAAGGCAACGACTCATACTACTCCCGGCTCGGCCCGAGCCAGGGCGTCGGCCACGACTTCTCGGTCGGCGTACTCGTGGACCGGGCCGGCAACGACGTCTACCACGCCTCCGGCGGCCAGGGCTACGCGCTCACCAACTCGGTCGGCCTGCTCGTGGACGTCACCGGCAACGACGTTTACTCCTCGACCGAACCGCTCTCGCTCGCCGGCGGTCGCCCCGCCCGCGGCTTCGCCAGCATCGGCAACTTTCTCGACCTTGCCGACCGCGACCATTACACCGCGGGCAGTGCCGGCGCCGACGAAACCGGCTGGACCCTCGGCACCTACGGCGCAGGCCAGGACATCGGCGACGAACCGGTGGCGGGCGACGAAACCGACGAAGGCGATACCCTCGCGCTCGAACTCGAGCACGCGGACCTGCCCATCGAGTCGCTCTTCCACTATGCCTCGCTGTGGGAGGTCGGCAACGCCCGCGCCCGGGTCCGGGTCGCTCGCGAACGACTCCACGCGCTCGGCCCGGTCGCGCTCCAATGGGTCGCGGACAACAAGGCCGACACCAAGAACGGGCTTGAACTCCGGGCGGTCGAACTCCTTGCCCGGGAGCACCCGGACACCGCCAAACTCTTCCTCTACCGCCTGATGCGCGACGACCGCATCCTCGCCCGCAACAACGCCGCCTACTGGCTCGGCCAGCTCAAAGACAAGGCCCGGGACGCCGCCGACTCATTGCTCCTCGCGCTCGAAGAAAGCCGCATCACCCCGCGCCGAGCGGTCAGCTCGCTCGGCGACATCGGTGATTCCGCGGCCGCGCCCCGGTTCGGCTATCTCCTGCTTGACGACTACGAACCCTCGCGCATCGTTACCGCCGAAGCGCTCGGCAAGCTCAAGGCCGAATCCAGCCTGCCCAACCTCATCGCCGCGCTCAAAGACCCGCTCTTCACCGTCCGCAGTGCAGCCGAAGACGCGCTCGGCAAATACGGCCGCCCCGCGCTTGAACCCCTGCTCGCCGCGCTGGCAGAACAACAGCCGCCCGCGCTCGGCCACTCGCTCCGGGTGCTGGGCAGGCTCGCCGCCGCTCTCGACTCCGCCGACGACGCCGGGCTCTGCGCCCGGGTCGCTGACGAACTCGCGGCCCGGCTCGACGCCAAAGAACCCTTCACCCGGCTTACCGCCGCCGAAGCCCTCGCGCCCCTGCTCGACGACACGCTCCGCGCCCGCCTTGCAGCCCGTCTCGCCGACGAAGCCAACCCCTTCGTCCTCGCCGCCTGCCGCAGGGCTCTCTCCCGGGACTGACCGGCCGGACAAGGACAGAGCCAATGCCCCTCCACAACTGCTGATGCGCCGGGCGCTCGCCCTCCTGGTTCGCTTCTGAAATAACTGGCGCACCGCCCGCGTCGCCGAGAAGACCGTTCCCATACAACGAACTGCGCCACGCAGGTGCTCCTGCATACTCGACTGTGTGCGCCGCTCCGGCCCGCTCTGACCCCCTGCCCCACCCGCACGGTCAACTACCGGGAATGGAACAAGCTCCGACCGGACGGTGCCCGGCGTTCATCGGCGGTGCGCTTCGTATCGTCGCTGTGCCACGGACAGGAATGCCGATGCGACCGGCATCGGCGGCTTGCGCCGGGTGCGAACAGGGGTGATGGTGAGTGGGCCGGCCCGGTGGGTGCGGACTAGGACTGGGAGCCGACCGCGCGCTTGCCCGCCTTCTTGCGGACGAGCTCGTCACGGTAGCGGATGCCCTTGCCCTTGTAAGGGTCAACCTTCTTGACCGCGCGAATCCGGGCCGCCACCGAGCCGACGAGCTGGCGGTCTATGCCGCGCACGGCTATCTCGAACATCTGCTGTTTGGTGTCGTCCGGATTGGGCGCCTGGGTCACGTTGTAGGTCAGCTCGCCCGGAATCGGGAAGTCCACCGGGTGCGAGTAGCCGCAGAGAATCTGGACCCCGTCCTTGGTCTTCTGGACCCGGTAGCCCATACCGCGCACCTGCAGGACCTTCTCGTAGCCGTTGGTCACGCCCTCGAGCGCGTTACGGAGATGCGCCCGGGTCGTGCCGACCAGCGCCCGCGGCACACCGGCTCTCGGCGCGACCGTGAGTTCGTTGCCTTCGAGCTTGACCTCGATGCGCTGGGGAATGCCGACGACAAGCTTGCCGAGCTTGCCCTGGACCGCGACCGCTTCGGTCTTGATCTCGAGCTTGACCCCGGCCGGTACCATCAGCGGTCGGTAGTTCTTCGCCATCGTCTCCCCTACCAGACCTTGCAGACCAGTTCGCCGCCGATGCCCGCGGCCCGGGCATCGCGGTCGGTCATTATCCCGCGGGACGTCGTCAGAACCAGCGTGCCGAGCCCGCCCAGCACCCTGGGCATGCCGTCGGACCGGGCGTAAACGCGCCGGCTCGAGCGGGAGACCCGCTCGATGCCCTTGATGACCGAACTGCCGTCCTCGTCGTACTTGAGGGTGACGACGATGACCTTGCGGATGCCCTCGCCGCCAATCTGGAAGTTGCTGACGTAACCTTCTTCGAGCAGAATCCGGGCCAGCTCGTGCTTCATCCGGGAGAACGGCACCCGCACTTCCCGGTGCTGACGGTGAATACCGTTGCGCAGTCGGGTCAGGAAATCGGCAATCGGGTCCACTTCCGTCCTCCTACCAGGTCGCCTTGCGCACGCCCGGGATCTCGCCCTTGAGCGCCAGTTCGCGGAAGCAAAGCCGGCACAGCCCGAACTTCCGGTAGACGGCCCGCGGCCGCCCGCAACGCAGGCATCGGTTGTACTTGCGTATCGGAAACTTCGGTTCGCGCCGGCTCTTGACAATCAGACATCTCTTTGCCATCCGCTACTTCCTCCGGAAAGGCAGACCAAGCGCGGCCAGGAGTGCCCGGGCTTCATCGTCGTGCCGGGCGTTGGTCTGAAAGGTAATGTTCATACCGAAAATCTTCTGGACCTTGGACGCCTCGACCTCCGGGAAGACGAGTTGCTCGGTCAGCCCGAGGCTGTAGCCGCCCCGGCCGTCGAACGAATCGACTGAGAAGCCGGAGAAGTCCCGAATCTGCGGTGCGGCGAAGCTGAAGAACCGGTCAATGAACTCATACATCCGCTCGCCGCGCAGGGTAACCTTCACGCCCAGCGGCATGCCCTGGCGGATCTTGAACGCCGATATCGCCCGCCGGGCGTGAGTCTTGACCGGCCGCTGGCCGGTAATCATCGCCAGGTCATCGGCGATGACGTTCAGGACCTTGGCGTCGGTGACCGCGTCCTTGGTCGTAACGTTGACCACGACCTTGAGCAGCTTCGGCACCTGGTGGACGTTGCCGTAGCCGAACTCCTTGGTCAGCGCGGGCACGACCTGCTCGCGGTAGGCCTGCTTCAGTCGTGCGCTCATGCGTCAATGATCTCCTCGCACTGGCGGCAGACGCGAGTCCGGCTCTCGCCGTGCTTCTCGCGCCGGAGCTTGGCCTTCTTGCCGCACTTCGGGCAGAGCAGGACCATGTTCGAAACGTCAATCGGGCAAGGCAGGTCAATGATGCCGCCCGGCTTGCCCGGGCCGCTCGCGCGGCGGTGCTTCTTGGCCATGTTCAGGCTCTCGACCACCGCCCGGTACCTGCCGGTGCGCCGGTCGCGCTGTATCTCCAGGATCTTCCCCCGCCGGCCGCGTTCTTCGCCGGAGATGATCTCGACGAGGTCGTTCTTGCGCAGGTTCATCTCTAGACCACCTCGGTCGCCAGCGACACGATCTTGGTGTAGCGCCGCTCGCGCAGTTCCCGCGCCACCGGCCCGAAGACCCGGGTGCCCTTGGGCTCGCCCTTGTCGTCAATCAGTACGCAGGCGTTATCGTCGAACCGGACATAACTGCCGTCCGCCCGGCGGACTTCCTTGCGGGTGCGCACGACCACCGCCTTGGACTTGGCTCCGGCCTTGATGGCCGCGTTGGGCATCGCGTCCTTGATTGAAACCAGCACCTTGTCGCCGAGGTAGCCGAACCGCCGCCGCGAGCCGCCGTAGACCTTGATGACCATCGCCTTGCGGGCGCCGGAATTGTCGGCGACGACGAGTCGGCTGTATTCCTGGATCATATCTTCTTCACCACCCGCCAGCGCTTGAGCCGCGAAATCGGCCGGGTCTCGGCGAGCAGGACCCTGTCGCCTTCACGGCACTCGGCCCGTTCGTCGTGGGCGTAGAGCCGGGTCCGGCGCTTGATGTACTTCCTGTACTTGGGCTCGAGTTCGAGCCGCTCGATGAGCACGACGACCGTCTTCTGCATCTTCGCCGACTTGACGGTGCCGACGACGGTCCGGCGCCTGGTGCGCTCGCTCGTCCCTGGTTCCAGACTGGCCATTTACTTCTCTCCTGCCTGCGACGACTTCCGCCGAGCCGCAAGCTCGGTCAGACAGCGGGCGGTCTCGCGCCGGAGCACACGCAGTCGGAGCGGGTTCGGCAACTGCTCGGTCGAGCGCCGGAGCTTCAGCTTGAACGTCTCGTCCTGCAGTTCGGCAACCCGCCGCTGGAGCTCTTCGGCGGTCAGCTCGCGCAGTCTAGAAGCCTTCATAATTCATCTCCTCGCGGACGATGACCCGGGTCTTGCAGGGCAGCTTCGAACCCGACTGCTTCAGCACCTTCCGGGCCATGACGGCGTCAATCCCGCTGATCTCGAACATCACCGTGCCCGGCTTGACCACCGCCACCCAGAACTCGGGCGTGCCCTTGCCCTTGCCCATGCGCGACTCGGCCGCCTTCTTGGTCACCGACTTGTGCGGGAAAATCCGGATCCAGAGCTTGCCGGTCCGGCGCAGGACCTTGGTCAGCGTCAGGCGGACCGCCTCGATCTGGCGCGAGGTTATCCAGCTCGGCTCAAGCGCCATCAGCCCGTACTCGCCGAAGTCCACCCGGTTCGACTTGGTCGCCTTGCCGGTCATCCGGCCCCGGTGGAGCTTGCGGTGCTTGACGCGCTTGGGTTGAAGCATTGGTTAGCTCCGCGCCGCCTGGGCGCTGACGTCGCCCTTGTAGATCCAGACCTTGACGCCGACCGAGCCGGCGATGGTATGCGCCGTCTCGCAGGCGTAGTCAATGTTCGCCTTGAGCGTGTGCAGCGGCACCCGGCCCTGGAGCTGCCACTCGCTCCGGGCGATTTCATGGCCGCCGAGCCGCCCCCCGACCATCACCTTGATGCCCAGCGCCCCGAGCCGGAGCGCCTGGGTCACCGCCCGTCGCATCGCCCGGCGGTGGGCAATGCGCTGTTCGAGCTGCTTGGCAACGTTCTTGGCGACGAGGCGCGCGTCGAGTTCGGGCACGCGCACAACCTCGACGTGCATTGTCACGTCCTCACGTTTCAGGAGCCGCTTGACTTCGTCGCGCAGAGATTCGAGGTTCGCCCGCCGGGTTCCGAAGACCATACCCGGCCGGGCGGTGAAAACTGTTATCGTCATGCGATTGGCGACGCGCTTGATCTCGATGCTCGAAACCATCGCCTCGGGAAGCTTGGCCTCGATGTAGCGCCGGATCTGAAGGTCCTCGTGGAGGTACTCGCGGAACCGCCGGCTCTCGAACCAGGCCGACTTCCAGCCCCGGGTAATGCCGACTCGGAAGCCTACCGGGTGTGTCTTCTGTCCCATACGCTAGAGCTCGACTCCCTTCTTGGTCGCCACCTTGACGTGAACGTGACAGGTGCGCTTGCGGATGACCCCCGCCATGCCGCGGGGACCCGGCCGCCAGCGCTTCATCGTCGGGCCCTGGTTGACGCGTATCTCGGCGACAAACAGGTCCTGCTCGTGAAGCTTGGCCTTGCCCGCCCTGTTGACCGCGTTGGCCACCGCCGAGCGCAGGGCCTTGAGCACCGGGCGCTTGCTCGGCTTGGGCAGGAAGGTCAGTGTCCGCAGGGCCTCGGGGACTTCCTTGCCCCGGACCAGGTCGGCGATGATGCCGAGCTTGCGGGCCGAACCGCGCTGGTAGCGGCTGACGGCGGAGGCTTCCATCACTTCTTGCGCTCCTCTTCCTTCTTCTTCACGCCCGAATGGCCGCGGAAGGTCCGGGTCGGCGCGAACTCACCGAGCTTGTGACCGACCATCCGCTCGGTGACGTAAATCGGGATGAAACGATTGCCGTTGTGGACCGCAATCGTGTAGCCCACATACTCGGGCGGGATGACACTGCGCCGGGCGTAGGTCTTCACCGTCCGCTTCTCACCCGAATCGGTCAGTTGCCTGAGCCGCCGGAACAACCGCTCGTCAATGAAGGGGCCCTTCTTGATCGAACGTCCCATACTATCGCTTCCTCCGCTTGATGATGTAGCGGCTCGACTTCTTCTTGCGGTTGCGGGTCCGGGCGCCCTTGGCCGGGAAGCCGGATTCCGAGCAGGGGTGCCGGCCGCCCGAACTCTTGCCCTCGCCGCCGCCCATCGGATGGTCAACCGGGTTCATCACCACCGCCCGCACCCGCGGCCGGCGGCCCATATGCCGGACCCGGCCGGCCTTGCCGATGACGATATCTTTGTGCTCCGGGTACGAAACCCGGCCGATCGTGGCGAAGCAATCCAGCTCGAACCGGCGGATTTCACCCGACGGCAACCGGACCACACCCCACTTGTCTTCCTTGGCCATCAACCGGGCGCTGGTGCCCGCGGAACGAACCAGGAACGAACGTCCCCGGGGCGCAAACTGAATGTTGTGAACTTCGACGCCGGCCGGTATGTCGGAAAGCGGCATCGCGTTGCCGTTGCGCACCGGCAGGTTGCGGCCGGCCTGGACCGAATCCCCGACCTTCAGCCCTTCCGGGCAGAGAATGTAGCGGTAGTCCCCGTCCGCATAGGAGACCAGCGCAATCCGCGCCGAGCGGTTGGGGTCGTACTCGACCGAACTGACCCGGCCCGGCACATCCTGCTTCTCCCGCCGGAAGTCAATCACCCGGTAGTTGCGCTTCGCCCCGCCGCCCCGGCGCTTGGCGGTAATCCGGCCCCGGTTGTTGCGGCCGCCCTTGCGGCGCAGGGGCTCGAGCAGGGACTTGCGCGGCTTGACCCCGGGCGTCAGCTCCTCGAAGTCGGCCACCTGGAGATAGCGCCGCGACGGGGTGGTCGGGTTGTGTCGCTTGATACCCATGGTTAGCGCTCCAGCGCCTCGATCCTCTCCCCGGCCTTGACGGTTACGACCGCCTTGCGCCAGTCCGGCCGGCGGCCGGAAAACATCCCCATCCGGCGCTTCTTGCCCTGGTAGTTCATCACCCGGACGTCCGTCACGTGAACCTTGAACAGCTTCTCGACCGCACGGCGGACTTCAATCTTGGTTGCGCCGGTGGCGACACGGAAAGTGTACTGGCCGTGTTCGGCCCGGAGCCGCTCCGACTTCTCGGTGACCAGTGCCCCGACGATGACCCGGGAAAGCTGGTCCATCACGCCGCTCCCACCGTCTCGAGGAAACTCGCCAGGCCGGACTTCGTGAAGGCGATGGTGTCGTGCGCCAGCACCGCGTAGGCGTGGAGCATCCGCGCCGGCATCACCGTCAACCCCGGAATGTTCCGCCCGGCGCGGAGCATCGTCTCCGGCACCTCGGCGGGCAGGAACAGCACCTTGCCCTCAAGTCCCATTCCGGCCAGCGCCCCGGCCATCAGCTTCGTCTTCGGCTCGGCCAGGGTCAGGTCCTCGAAAACCCTGACCGCGTTCTCGGCATGCCGCGCCGACAGCGCGACATAGAGCGCGGTGCGCCGCTTCTGCTTCGGCAGTTTCAAGCCGTAGTCTCGTGGCATCGGCCCGAAAGCGATGCCGCCGCCGCGGAAAATCGGTGAGCGGCGCGAACCGTGCCGGGCGTTGCCGGTGTGCTTCTGACGGTAAGGCTTCTTGCCGGTGCCGGAAACCTCGGCCCGGGTCTTGGTCCGGGCCGTACCCTGGCGCCGGTTGGCGAGGTGAACGCGCACCGCCTCCCAGACCAGGCTGTCGGTGCCCGCATGCTTGAACACCCGGTCCGGCAGTTCCACCTGGACACTCCTATCGCTCATCGCCCTCACGCCCGCTTTCTCACCACCACCAGCGACCCGCTGTGACCGGGAATCGCGCCGTTTACGTAGACCCGGCCGGACTCGGGCTCGACCTTGACCACCCGCAACCGGCGAATCGTCACTCGCTCGACGCCGTAATGGCCGGGCATGGTCCGGCCCGGCAGAATCCGGCCCGGCGTCGTCCCCGCCCCGGCCGAACCGACCCGCCGATGGGTCATCGAACCGTGGGTCTTGGGCCCGCCGTGCCAGCCCCAGCGCCGGACGCCGCCGGAAAAACCGCGTCCCCGGGTCGTGCCGGTGACGTCAACCTTGTCGCCGACGGAAAAAACCTCCGGCCCCAGCTTCTGCCCGGGCCGGTACTCGGCGGAAGACTCGATGCGGACCTCGCGCAGGATGGCGACCGGCTCGACCCCGGCCTTGCGGCAGATACCCGCGTGCGGCTTCTTCAGCCGACGCGGGTTGGCCCGGCCCATACCGAGCTGGAGCGCCTCATAGCCGTGCTTCTTGCCGGTGCGCAGGCCGACGACGACGCAGTCGCCGACGTCAACCGCGGTCGCCGGCACCGCCCGACCCTGCTCGTCGTAAATCTGGGTCATCTCACCCTTGCGGCCGAGTACGCTGAGCTTGTTCATTGTGCTCAGGCCGACCTTATTTCCACTTCGACCCCGGCCGGCACCTCGAGCTTCATCAGCGCGTCAACCATATCGGTCGTGGCGTTGGAGATGTCAACCAGTCGCTTGTGAACGCGGAGCTCGAACTGCTCGCGCGAGCGCTTATCAATGTGCGGCGACCGCAGGACGGTGAAGAGCGTCCGCTTGGTCGGTAGCGGGATCGGGCCGGAGACCTGGGCGCCGGTGCGCCGCGCCACATCAACGATGTCCCGGGCCGACTGGTCCAGGACCCGGTGGTCGTAGGCCTTCAGCTTGATCCGAATTTTCTTCGCACTCGCTATGAAACTCATAGTCTAAAGCTTCTTCACCTCTGGTTATGACAACCGTCTCCGGTCATCCACGACTCCACATTCGATTACCTGCTGACAATAACCGACCGACGACGAACTGTCGTCTCTTGGCATCTCGTCCGAGGGATGAGTGCCCGCGGTCGAAATCCCGGCCCACGGACGATTCCGCAATCCGAGTCCCGGAATCCCCGGTCTGCAACCCGTCCTGCGGTTTCTGTCCGCGACGGCTTTCAGCGGGCTCCCCGGTTTGTCAGGTCAGGCCATTCAGGCGCTGTCGAGGAATATAGCGAAACCGATTGGATTGTCAACTCGAAACTCCGCCTCCGGGTCTGCCACGGCACATCGTGACCCCCTGGTCGGCGCTTGCACGTGAGGAATGATACCCGCGTGGCCAGCACCTCGTCAAGGTCCAAGACGGGCAACAGAAGAACACGCTGGTCCACCTTCGGAGCAACCTCGGCCAGTATCTCGCGCGGGCTCTTGTCGCCCCGGTTGCAGTTCCTGCGCTCCA